>JBGTFJ010000137.1:0-7140 GCA_041747355.1 Burkholderiales bacterium | reverse complement strand
ACGCGCGCCAATTCGTCGTCCGAAACCTGCCGGAGCTGGTTGTCCATTATCCTGAGAACCAGACCGGCCACCGTCGGCGCCTCGAACAGCGCACGCAGCGGCAGATCGATCTGGAACGCCTCGCGCGTGCGCGAGATGACTTGCGTCGCCAGCAGCGAATGGCCGCCCAGTTCGAAGAAGTTGTCGTGAATACCGATCTTCTGAAGCTTCAAGACTTCGGCCCAGATTTGCGCGAGCGTCTCTTCGTAAGGCGTCCTCGGTGCGGCGAACGCGGCATCTAGCAGCGGACGCGCTTGATCGGGAATCGGCAAGGCTTTGCGGTCGAGCTTGCCGCTCGCGATGAGCGGCAGAGCATCGAGCAAGACGAAGGCCGCAGGCAGCATGTAATCGGGCAGGCTGCCCTTCAGATGAGCGCGAAGTTCGGTATGGACCGGCGCGCGCTCGGGTACGCGAGCAACGACATAGGCGATCAGTTTGGTGTCAGCGCCGTCCTCATGGGCGATCACGACGGCCTGATGAACCTTGTTGTGCTGGTTCAGCGCCGCCTCGATTTCACCGAGTTCGACGCGGAAACCGCGAATCTTGACCTGATGGTCGATGCGCCCGAGAAATTCGATATTGCCGTCGGCCAAATAGCGCGCGAGATCGCCAGTCCTGTACAGCCTTGCTCCCAATTCCTGATTGAATGGATGGGGAACAAACTTCTCGCGGGTCAGCTCGGGTCGATTCAAGTAACCGCGCGCGAGGCCGGCGCCGCCGATATAAAGCTCGCCGGCAACCCCGACAGGAACTGGATTGCGTGCGGCATCGAGGATATAGATTTCGGTGTTGGCGATCGGGCGGCCGATGGAAACGCTGGCGATGGGCGCAGCGCGCGAACCGTCTTTTTCGAGCGCCGGGACCGTCCAAAGCGTCGCCGCGATGGTGGTCTCGGTCGGGCCGTAGGAATTCATCAGCTCGATGCTGTTCGGCGCGTGGCGCTGCCATACGGCGAGCCGCTCGGGCAAAGCACGTTCGCCGCCGATGACGACCGTCCGCAAAGATTGCGGGAATACGAATGTCCCTGCTGCTGCCGCCAGATCGTGCCAATAAGCGGTCGGCAGGCTCAAGTGCGTGAGCTGCCAGGCGGCGCATGTTTTAAAAAAGCGCTCGGGTGAATCGAGCATGTTGTCGGTGCGCAATACCAAGGTTGCGCCCCGGCTCAGCGCGCAATAAATTTCCTCGGCGCTGGCGTCGAAATTGATCGAGGCGAACTGCAGCACGCGGTCTCCGGGCCGGATGCCGTAATCGCGGCTCGCGCTATGCGCGTAATTCAACAGCGCGCGTTGCGTGATCATTACCCCTTTCGGCTTGCCGGTCGAACCGGAGGTGTAGATCACATAGGCGAGATGGTCGAGAGTAGTGGCGGTTGCCGGATTGGTTTCCGGATACCTAGCGAAGTTTTGCTCGTGGTCGATCAGTACCGTCTTCGCCCGATGCTCGGGCAGACGATCAGCCACGCCCGTCGCACTGATCACAACCTTGACCGCGGCGTCTTCGAGCATGAAGGCGAGGCGCTCTCGCGGGTAGTTGGGATCGAGCGGCAAGTAAGCGCCGCCGGCTTTCAGGATGGCGAGCAGCGCCACAATCATTTCCGGCGAGCGTTCGACGCACAGTCCGACGAGGTCATCGGGCATGACGCCCAACCCGATCAGATGATGGGCGAGCTGATTAGCTTTGCGATTCAGTTGTTCGTAACTGAGCGCGCGTTGCGGCCTGCCGGAATCCGCGGGAAAGACGACGGCTTCCGCGCGCGGATGCTGTTTGACCTGTTCTTCGAAAAGTTCGGCCATGTTCGAGTGCTTCGGAAAGGTCGCCCCGGTCTGATTCCAGTCGCTCAAAAGCTGGCGCTGCTCGGGCGCGCTCAATAGCGGCAGCCTGGCTAGGCGCGCCTTCGGATCGGCGGCGATGGCAGACAAAAGCACGCAAAAATGACCGGCCATGCGGGCAATGGTCGCGGCATCGAAAAGATCGGTGCTGTATTCGAAACTGAGTTGCAAACCTTGCGCGGTTTCGGTCGCAGCGAGGCTGAGGTCGAACTTGGCCGTGTGCTGCGGCGACTCGATGCGCTCGACCGTTGCCCCTTGAAAACGTAACGGCTCAACCGTGTTGTTCTGCAGGACGAACAGAACCTGGACAAGCGGCGAGTAAGCTGGATTGCGCTCGGGTTTGAGTTCTTCGAACAAGCGCTCGAAGGGAACTTCCTGGTGGGCATAGGCATCGAGGGCGGCCTCGCGGGTTCTGCCGAGAAGTTCATCGAAGCCTGGATCGTTCGCGCAATCTATTCTCAATACCAGCGTGTTGACGAAAAACCCGATCAGGTTCTCGGTTTCGATGCGGGTGCGGCCGGCAATCACCGAGCCGAACACGATATCGTCGCTGCGCGAATACCGAGCCAGCAGCACCGAAAACGCCGCCGACAACGTCATGAACAGCGTCGCCTGATTGCGCTGGCCCAAGAGCTTGATGCGATCGAGCACCGCCTTGTCGACCTGATGCAGCAAAGCTGCGCCTTTGAAGTTTTGGCTCGGCGGGCGCGGCCGGTCCGTCGGCAGTTCGAGGAGCGGAGGTGCACCGGCCAGTTGCGCTTTCCAGTAGGCAACTTCGGTTTCGAGCAATCGGCCCTGCAGGTGGCCGCGCTGCCATCTCGCGTAATCGGAGTACTGAATCGGAAGCGGGGCTAGCCGGGACGGAACACCTTCCAAGTGCGACTCATACAGCGCGCTGAGTTCGCGATTGAAGACAGCCGACGACCAGCCATCCGAGACGATGTGATGCAGATTGATGACGAGCAGATGTTCTTCGCTCGCGATCGTTATCAAGCTCATTCGCAGCGAACCCTTGTCCAGATCGAAGGGACGCATCGCATCTTCTTGTGCCAAACGCAAGGCTTCGCCCCGCCGCGCGGATTCCGGTAAGTAGCTGAGGTCGATACGATGGAGCCCGAATCCCGATGCCGGCTTGATCAACTGAATCGGCTCATCGTCGACCGTGGTAAATACGGTGCGCAAAGCCTCATGGCGAGTAATCAGGCTGTCGAAAGCAGCCGCCAGCGCATCGATGCTCACGTCACCCTTGAGCATGAGCGCGCGCGGAAGATTGTATAAAGCGCTGTTCGGCTCGTACTGATGCAGAAACCAGAGCCGCGCTTGCGCAGAAGACAACGGCGCAGGTCCGCGGGTTTTCGCGCCGGTTTCCATTTCGGCGATGGTTCGGCGCGCAGCCTGGCCAACGCGCGCGCCGGCCGAAATAATCCCGCTCAAAGCAGCGACCGTGGGCGCGTCGAACAAAGCCGGCAACGGCAATTCGATCTGGAACGCCGCACGCACGTGGACAATAAGCTGGGTGGCGAGCAAGGAGTGGCCGCCGAGATCGAAGAAATTATCGTCGCGCCCTACGCGCGAAATCTTCAGCACGTCGCCGAAGATTTTCGCGACCGCGGTTTCCGTCGCCGTCAGCGGCGCCGCGTAGGCGGTGCGCGCGACATCCATTTCATTTGGCGCCGGCAAAGCCTCGCAATCGAGTTTGCCGTTTCCGGTGACCGGCAAAGTGTCGAGCATGACAAAGGCCGAGGGCACCATATGATCCGGTAGTTTGCCTTGCAGATAGCTGCGCAGTTCGGTTTGCGTCAACGCGGCGTCGGATTGGACAACCAGGTAGGCAACGAGCCGCTTTTCTGCGGGCTGCTCTCCGGATGCTTCAGCGCGCGCGATGACCGCAACCTCGCGCACGTCCGGATGCTGGGCGAGCAGGGTTTCGATTTCGCCGAGTTCGATCCGAAAACCCCTGATCTTGACTTGATGATCGATGCGTCCGAGGTATTCGATGTTGCCGTCGGGTAAGTAGCGTGCGAGATCGCCGGTTTTGTACAGCCTCGCATTTGCATCCGCGCTGAACGGGTTGCGCATGTATCTTTCAGCGGTCAGTTCGGGACGGTTCAGGTAGCCGCGCGCGAGGCCGGCGCCGCCGACATACAACTCGCCTTCACAAGCGATAGCGACCAGTTGCCGATGCTGATCCAGGATGTACAGCGAAAGATCGGGAATTGCGCGGCCGATCAGACTCGCACTCGCGCCGCGCGCGTCCTTTTCGGTCAGCGGTTGGTAGGTCACATGTACGGTCGTCTCGGTGATGCCGTACATGTTCACGAGTTGCGGACTGTCATCGCGATGCCGCGCGTACCACGGTGCGAGCAGCCCAGGGTTCAGTGCTTCTCCGCCAAAAATTACGACCCGCAGTTTCAGCAGTTGTGTGCCCGTGTAAGCCTGATCCGCCTGCATCAACTGGTAAAACGCGGACGGCGTCTGATTGAGCACCGTGACTTCCTGTTCGAGCAGCAGTTGGCGGAACAGATGCGGCGACCGGCTCACCGCGTAAGGCACGATGACGAGCCGTCCGCCATGCAGCAACGCTCCCCAGATTTCCCAAACCGAAAAATCGAACGCATATGAATGGAACAGCGTCCAGACATCGCTCTCGCTGAAGCGATACCAGGCATCGGTCGCGCTGAACAGGCGATGGACGTTGCCGTGGCTGATCATCACGCCCTTCGGTTTGCCAGTCGAGCCTGACGTGTAGATGACATAGGCGAGGTTTTCGGCGGTAGCCGAGGTGACCGGGTTGGTCGTCGGGCAATCGTAAAAGTCCGACTCGGCGTCGAGCAGCACCAGCCTGACACTGGATCGTGACAACATCGGCGCAAACGCGGTTCGGGTGACGACCAGCGGGACTTTCGCGTCATCGAGCATGAAGGTCAGACGCTCTTCCGGATAGCTCGGATCGAGCGGCAGGTAGGCGCTGCCGGCTTTCAGGATCGCGAGGATGGAGACAATCAATTCGATCGAGCGCTCGGCGCACAGACCGACCAGGATTTCGGGCCCGGCGCCGAGGGCAATTAAATGATGGGCGAGCCGGTTGGCTCTATCGTTCAACTCCGCATAGCTGAGCGCTTGCCCTTCGAACGTCAGCGCGATGTTATGCGGCGTCCTGGCCGCCTGTTCTTCGAGCAGCGCTGTTATGGTTTTATTTGCCGGATAAGCAACCTGCGCCTGATTCCAGTCGCCGGTCAGAGTTTGCCGTTCAGCCGCAGTCAATAGCGTAAGCCGTGAGAGCTTCCGATCGGAGTCGGCGACAACGTCTCGCAAAAGCGTCTCAAGATGCCCGGCCACACGAACGATGGTCGCCGCCTCGAACAAATCGGTGTTGTATTCGAAAACCAGTTGCAAACCCACTCTGTCTTCAGTGGCAGCCAGGCTTAAATCGAATTTGGCCGTCGTTTTGGAGAGCTCGATGGGTTGGATCTCAAGGCCGCTCAGCGCCGGCGGCGGCGCCGGGTTCTGCAATACAAAGAACACCTGAAACAGGGGCGAATGACTTTGGCTCCGGCCCAGCTTCAATTCTTCGACGAGCTTTTCGAACGGCAGATGCTGGTGCGCGTAGGCTTCGAGCGCCGTTTCGCGCATGCGCGCCAGCAAATCGGCAAACGAGGGATCGCCCGACAGATCGATGCGCAGCGCCAGCGTGTTGACGAAACAGCCGATCAGATTCTCGGTCTCGGTACGGGTTCGGCCCGCGATTGGCGAGCCGATCACGACATCCTCGCTGCGGCTGTAGCGCGCCAGCACGGCGGCAAAGGCTGCGAGCAGGCTCATAAAAAGCGTTGTTCCGCTTTCGCGGTTGAGCGCTTTCAAACCGTCGAGCAGGGGTTTATCTAGCGTGCAAATGTGCTGCGCGCCGGCGAAACTCTGAGTTTGCGGCCGCTGCCGATCGATCGGTAGCGCGATCAGCGGCGGCGCATCTTTCAACTTTTGTTTCCAGTAGCCGAGTTGCGCGTTCAACACCTCGTCGCTTAGCCACACGCATTGCCAACGCGCATAATCGGCATACTGAATCGGAAGCTCGGGCAACGGCGAAGGCAGCGCATCGCGGTACGCGCGATAAAGCGCAGCCAACTCGCGCGCCAGAACTTCGAGCGACCAGCCATCCGCAACGATGTGGTGGAGATTGATCAGTAGTTCGTGGTCGTCTTCCTGCATCGAAATGAGTGTTGCGCGCAATAGCGGCGGACGCGCGAGATCGAACGGTCGGCCTGCTTCCTGATCGAGCAAACGCTGCGCCTCGGCTGCGCGTTGCGCTTCCACGAGGTGCGAAAGATCGACGATGTCGAGGTTGAATGGCGTGTGTGTATGGACGGTTTGCCGAGCGTCATTTCCGACCATCGCGAAACCCGTTCGCAGAATTGCATGGCGCCGAACGATCTCGGCAAAAGCGGCGGATAGCGCGGAAACATCGAGCCTGCCAGTGAGCCTGAATGCGCGCGGGACATTATAAACAGCGCTGTCCGGCTGATAGCGGTGCAGGAACCACAAGCGCGTCTGCGCAAATGACAAACTCGTGCCGGTGTCATTGCCGAGGCTGCACCCCATCACGCGAGACTGCGCCGCAGAGTCGATCGATGGCATCGTCACCCGGTTCAAAATGGCCTTGAGCCGCGCGCGTTTCTCAGGAGCAAGCGCCGCCAGTCTGGCGGCAACGTTTACGTGGACGGACATTCGATTTCCCTCTTGCCTTTTTTCACGCTTCTTTTAGTCTGCTTTGGATTCGCCATGGCTTATTGCTGAATTTCATAGTCTCTCCATGACTGGCCCGAAAAATATGTCAACGTCTTTTTAACTTTGACAGGGCGACCTCCGGTTCGGATTGAGAGTGACGTGATACGCCACCAGACCGGCTGCCGGATCGTGTCCGCCTTCATCAAGTTGTCTCCGCAAGAAGGTGTTGCATTTCTTCCCGCGAAAGCGAGCCCAGCTCCAGCAGAATCTCAAGCGATTCGGGATCGGTATTGGCCAGCAGGTCGGCAATCGTGGCGGAGAGCTCGGCGACCGTCGGTTTTCTGAAAATCAGCGCGCTGGTCAGGTCGATTTCGAAAATCGCCTGAATGCGGACCGCGACCTGCGCCGCGCGCAGCGAATCACCGCCGAGGGCGAAAAAATTGTCGTCCACGCCGAAATCCGTGGTCTTCAAAATTTCGACATACAGATCGGTGACGATGCTTTCGATCTCGTTGCGGGGTGCTATTCGCGTTTTTTCCAGGAAGTCGGC
>JBGTFJ010000136.1:0-13292 GCA_041747355.1 Burkholderiales bacterium | reverse complement strand
CTGCAGATACTGCTGTTGATTGAACGGATAGAACGACACCCACAGGCCGAATCGCTCGGACAGCGAAATCTTTTCCTCGACCGTTTCGCCGGGATGGATCTCCTCATCGAGCCAGGTCGTCTCGGCATTCTCGCGCATTTTTTCGGGCATCAAATGGCGCCGGTTCGATGTCGCATAAATCAGCACGTTATCGGTCGCGGCAGAGAGCGAGCCATCGAGGACGACTTTCAGCGCCTTATAGCCGGGCTCATCCTCTGCGAACGAAAGATCATCGCAAAAGACGATGAATTTTTCAGGTCGGCTAAAGACCCGATCGACGATATCGTGCAAATCGACGAGATCGTGTTTTTCGACTTCTATCACACGCAGATTTTCGTCGGCATGTCGATTCAGCAGCGCCTTGATCAGCGATGATTTGCCGGTGCCGCGCGCGCCGGTCAGGAGAACGTTATTGGCTGGATAACCGCGCACGAATTGCACGGTGTTTTGTTCGATGCGCGCACGCTGTGCATCTATGCCCAGCAAATCGTCGAGGTTGATTCGGTGCAGGTGTTTGACCGCTTCGATGTGTCCCCTGCCACCGTGCTTCCGCCATTGAAAGGCCGGCGATGCGTTCCAATCGGTCATGACCCGCTGGCCATATTGGCCGTTCATTAAATCATCGATGCGATCGAGTAGAGCTTCAGCACGGTCAACCAGCCGCGCGATATTGCTGGCATCAGGAAGCGCCGTCGCGGGCAAAGGCTTCACGATTTCAGCTCCGGTAATCGGCGTTGATGCTGACATAGTCGTGCGACAGATCGCAAGTCCAGATCGTTGCGCTCGCAGTGCCGCGATGCAGCAGCACGCGTATGGTGATCTCGGCTTGACTCATCACTCGCGTGCCGTCGGCCTCGACATAGCCCGCGGCGCGGCCTCCTCTTTCCGCAACCAGAACGTCGTCGAGATAAAGTGCCATGTCATGCACTTTCAGACCAGGGATATCGACCTTGCCGATCGCCGCCAGTATCCGTCCCAGATTCGGATCGGACGCAAAGAACGCAGTCTTCACGAGCGGAGAGTGCGCGATCGAAAAAGCGATGGCCCTGCATTCCTGCTCACCCCGACCCTGTTCTACCCGAATAGTCATGAATTTGGTCGCGCCTTCGCCATCCCGCACGATTGCCTGCGCGAGTTTGATTGATGTTTCGGTCACTGCTTGCTGCAGCTTCTCGAACGCGCCGCTACCCGCTTCCGTTATTTCGGGCATCTCGGCAGTGCCCGAAGCAATCAGAATAAAGGCGTCATTCGTAGACGTGTCGCCATCGATCGTGATGCAGTTGAACGAGCGCGCCGCGGCTTCGCGCACCAGAGCCTGCAATTGCGGTTGGCCGACGCGGGCATCGGTCGCGATAAAAGCGAGCATGGTCGCCATATCAGGATGAATCATTCCGGCGCCTTTGGCGATGCCGGTGACGGTGACGCTCACGCCATCGATATCGATTCGTCGCGACACTGCTTTCGCAACCGTATCGGTGGTCATGATGGCGTGGGCTGCGTCATACCAGTTGTCTTCGTGAAGGTCGTCGATGCACCGCGGCAGACCGGCGACAACAAGCTCGACCGGCAGTGGCTCCATAATCACACCTGTCGAAAACGGTAGAACCCGTTCGCGATCGCATTTCAGCAATTTAGCGACCTCAAGACACACCTCGCGCGCACGCCTCAAGCCGTCTTCCCCCGTGCCTGCGTTGGCGTTACCGGTATTCACAACCAGCGCTCGAGCCGCGCTATCCGCTTGCAGGCTTTCGCGCGCGATTACAACAGGCGCCGCGCAAAAGCGATTTTGCGTGAACACACCGGCGACCCTCGTACCCGGCGCAAGGGACATAACAAGCAGATCTTCGCGGTTCAGCTTTTTGATCCCTGCCTCAGCGACGCCGAGACGGACTCCGTTAACGGGAAGCAGATCGTCGTGATCAAGTGGCGGAAGATTCACGGCCATGGCAATTCTAGCTGTCGTGAATGAGCGCGGAACGGCTTGATCGGATTCCAACACGCTGTCTTCATGAACAAACACCGTCAGCGCAGCGTTCGCCGGCTTGCGGTCTTAGGGGCTGCGGGCTTTTTTCGCACCTTCGCCAAGTCCAGCATCACCCACGCCGGAGCATGGTCGCTCGCATGCGGCTGGCCGCGCACCCAGGTATCGACGCCTGCCTCAATCAAGTAAGGTGCTAGCGTCGCGTTGAGCAGAAGGTGGTCGATACGCAGGCCGGCGTTACGTTCCCAGTGTTTGCGGAAGTAGTCCCAGAAGTGAAGACCGCTTCGTCCTGGTGGAGATTCCGGATGGAATCGGTCCAGCCTTGCGCCAGCAACTTCTGATAGCACTCGCGGCTTTCCGGCTGCAGCAGCGCGTCCTTGAGCCAGGAGCGCGGGTTATAGATGTCGAAGTCGGTCGGCACCACGTTGTAGTCGCCGGCCATCACGACCGGATGGTCCGAGGTGACGAGGCTGGCCGCGTGTTCGATCAGTCGCGCGAACCAGGCCAGCTTGTAGTCGAATTTCGGACCGGGCTGCGGATTGCCGTTGGGCAGGTACAGGCAGATCACCACGATGCCGTTGACCGCCGCCTCGAGGTAGCGGCTATGCTCGTCCAATGGATCGCCTGGTAAATCTCGGCGGATCTCCACCGGCTCTCTGTCCCGCGCCAGGATGGCCACGCCGTTCCACGAGCGCTGACCCTTCCACAACGCGCTATAGCCCGCCTCGCGGATCTCGACCGCCGGAAAAGCACCATCCAGCGCCTTGAGTTCCTGCAAGCAGGCCACATCGGGCTGCTCACGCGCCAGCCATTCCAGCAGGTTGGGTAGCCGGCTTTTGATGCCGTTGACGTTATAGGTGGCGATCTTCATTGGGGGGTGGGATGCGACCGCCTTCTGGCGTTCTCCCGGCGGAAGGGTCTTTGAACCCGCCGCCGTCGTCGGGAAAGTCGTGCGCACATTTTTACGGGGCCTCGGTTGCAGCGCTGGCATTGTCTCGCCTGCTGAACGCGGCTTATCGGCTGGTATTCGATGCATAGCCAACGGATAAGATGAGGCCAGACCCGTTATTCGGACACTCGCCTTAGAATAGCAGAGCCGACGGGCGTATGCGCTTGATGTTCGGTCCGGCACTGCGCCTCTGTCAAGGCATCGTAATCTGCGGCGTCGCCTTGCCTCGAATCGACCATTGCGCGATAATTCGCATCTTTTCCGTCCCGGCTTTCTCGCCGCGTGAGGCAGTTATGAAACCAGATATCCATCCGAAATACGAAGAAATCGAAGTGACCTGCAGTTGCGGCAATACTTTCAAGACAAGTTCCACACTGGGCAAACCATTGCACGTCGAGGTTTGTTCAGCTTGTCATCCGTTTTACACCGGCAAGCAGAAGGTTCTTGATACCGCAGGCCGTGTCGAGAAGTTTCGTCAGAAGTACAGCAAGACTGCTGGTAAAAACGCCGGCGCTACGCCGAGCTGACGGGCGTTTCGTTAGCTCGTTGAAAAAGGCAGCCGAGGCTGCCTTTTTCACTGCTTTGTCGTGCCCTTGCTTTGCGGCGACAGCGCTCCGCCGCGATCAGTATTTGCGGTACGGCAGAAATTTTCCATGCATCACGATTTTCACCCGATCTCCCTTGGGATCGGGCAGGCGCTCCATGGTCATCTCGAAGTCGATTGCGCTCATGATGCCGTCGCCGAATTCTTCATGAATCAATTCCTTCCATGCTGTGCCGTAGACCTGTATCAGTTCGTAGAATCGGTAGATCGTCGGATCGACCGGAACAGCCGCCCCGAGAGAACCGCGGCTCGGTACGATCTGCAGCATCGTCATTTCATCTTCGGTCAAACCCAGCGCCGAGCCTGCGCTGTTCGCTTCATCCGCCGATAGCGGCATCTGCCCCATCAATGCTGCGGTCGTCCATACCGGGCTGCGGCCGATTTTTTCAGCCAGCTTTGGCCAGCTGATTCCTTTTTTCAGTTTGGCGCCCAGAATTTTCTCGGTCAGTTCCGCTCGGGTCATGCGTTTCCTCCTGTTCTGTTTAGCTAAAGGTTGACCACGCGTTCCTCGCGCCCAAACGGTGGGCTTCCGCGTTGCGTCTCCGGGCATCCGGAAAGTCCGGGTGAAAGGATGGGTGGGTGCCTCGGATCGTAGTCCCGCGGCGGCTCGGTATTGAAGCGCCTCGAGCGCGTGACCAGGAAATCAACGAGGTGGTTCCGAATCAGGTAATACTGCGGATCCTTGTGGATGGTATCGCGCGCGCGACTTGCTGGGAGCGTGTTCTGTACGGTTTCGGCGATTTTGGCATGCGGGCCGTTACTCATCAGCATGATTTTGTCGGACAACAGCATGGCTTCGTCGACGTCATGCGTGATCATGAACACGGTTTGATGCGTGGTCGCACAGATTTTCTTGAGCTCGTCCTGAATCAAGCCGCGCGTCAACGCATCGAGCGCGCCGAACGGTTCGTCGAGCAGCAGCATTTTGGGTTCGATCGCGAAGGCGCGCGCAATACCGACGCGCTGCTTCATCCCGCCCGACAATTCGGACGGCTTTTTGTGCTCGGAGCCGGTCAGGCCGACCATCGCCAGATATTTTTGGCAGTGCTCGTGAACCTTGGCTTTGCTCCAGTCCGGCCAGCGCGACCGGACACCGAACGCGACATTTTTTTCGGCCGACATCCACGGCATCAAGGCGTGGCTTTGAAACACGACGCCGCGGTCCAGGCTGGGCCCGTGAATTTCGCGGCCGCCCATGACGACGACGCCGCTGGTCGCCACGTCGAGGCCGGCCAGCACGTTCAGGATCGTCGATTTACCGCATCCTGAGTGCCCGATGATGCAGACGAACTCGCCTTTCTGCACGGAGAAGTTGACGTGATCGAACACTACGAGCGCATCGCCTCTCGCGCTTGGAAAAACCTTGCTCAGATCTTCGACTTTGAGAAATGCGTCCATAGGCGTCCTATTCCTGGTACACAACGAGCCGGGTCAGCCAGCCGAAGATCAAGTCGAGCAGCATGCCGATCACGCCGATCATCAGGATGGCGAAGATCACGTTGGTCAAACTCAGATTGTTCCATTCGTTCCAGACGAAGTAGCCGATGCCCGTGCCGCCGACCAGCATTTCCGCGGCGACGATCACAAGCCATGCGATGCCCATCGAAATCCGCATGCCGGTCAGGATCGTCGGTGCCGCGGCCGGCAGGATTACTTTGAACGATTTGCGCAACACACCGACTTCGAGCGTTTTCGCTACGTTGAGCCAATCGCGCCGGACCGAAGCGACGCCGTGAACCGTGTTCAGCAGCATTGGCCACAGCGAGCAGATGAAAATCACGAAGATCGACGACGTCGTCGAATCCTTGATCGTATACAGCGCAAGCGGCATCCACGCGAGCGGTGAGATCGGCTTCAAAACCTGGATGAATGGATTGAGCGCGCGATAGATCAGCGGCGACATGCCGATCAGAAAGCCGAGCGGGACTGCGAGCAGCGCCGCCAGCGAAAAACCGAGCAGCACGCGCCCGATCGAATACGTTAGCTGGATGCCGATGCCTTTGTCATTAGCGCCGTTATCGTAGAACGGATTGCTTAAATGCTTCCAGACCGTCACGCCCATTTGCGCGGGCGTCGGCAGACCGGAGGCCGTGGTATCGCCGCCGCCCATCAGCTTCGCGTATTCGCTATCGCCGGCGATGGTGTTATTTACCGGCAGGGTGGCAAGGTGCCAGACCAGAACGATCAGGCCGAAGATGGCGAGCGATAGGAGACCAGCGCGGTAGGTGGAGGATTTGTTCATATCAATGTTACCTGCGGCGGCTTCCAGCGGAAACGGAGACTGCCTGGATTGAGATCAACGACGCTGAATTTCCACCGGAGCCTGTCCTCGAATGCCTTGACAATACTTGTGGCGCAATTAAGTTACGCTCGCTTGATCGCGAAACTGTTCACATACGCTTCGGGTTTGGAAGGATCGAATTCCTTGCCCATGACCGCAATTTTTTTGTAGGCGGCATCCGGTGGAGTGGCCCCGGCTTCCTTCATGTATCTGCGCGCTTCGGTCACGAGAAAAACTTTTTCCGCGATATCCTTGTACTGCACCTCGGCCTTTACGTAACCCCACCGCTTCATCTGCGTCAGAATCCACACCGCCATCGAATGCCATGGGAACGGATCGAAGTCGATGCGATTCGGCGCGTTGACGACGTTGCCTAAACCGTCGGCGAAGCGGCCGGTCAGCACCTGCTCGACGACCGGCACGGGTTGGTTCAGATAATTGGCGGGCGCGATCGCGGCGGCGATTTCCTTGCGGTTTTTGGGATCGTGCGCAAACGCCGCGGCTTCGACGACGGCGCGGAACAGCGCTGCAAACGTATTCGGATTTTCCTTGACGAACGCATCGGTCGCGCCGAATGCGCAACACGGATGGCCGTCCCACAATTGCTTGGTCAAGAGATGGATGAAGCCGATCTGGTCGAACACGGCGCGCTGGTTGAACGGATCGGGCCCGAGATAGCCATCGATATTGCCGGCTCGCAAGTTGGCGGCCATTTCCGGCGGCGGCGTTACGCGGATCTGAATGTCCTTGTCGGGATCGAGGCCGTGTTCAGCGACGTAATAGCGCAACAGGAAGTTGTGCATCGAGTATTCGAATGGCACGGCGAACGTCATGCCCTTCCAGGTTTTTGGATCGCGCCGGTCCTTGTGCTTGAGCGCGAGCGTGATGGCCTGGCCGTTGATATTCTGGATAGTCGCGACATTCATCACTTGCGCGACCGAGCCCGCGCCCATCGAGATCGCCAGCGGCATAGGCGACAGCATGTGCGATGCGTCGTGCTCGCTGTTCAGCATCTTGTCGCGGATCAGCGCCCAGCCGGCGGTCTTGATCAACGTCACGTCGAGGCCCTGCTTTTTGTAAAACTCCATCGGCCCGGCCATGATCAGCGGCGTCGCGCAGGTGATCGGGATGAAACCGATTTTCAGGCTTTTCTTTTCGAGCGGGCCGCGCGTTTCAGCCGCCATCGCCTGTATGGCGCCGATCGGCAGCAGACTTGAAATCGCCGCCAGCGCCGTGCTGGCGCCAACACTCCGAATGAACTTGCGTCGCGTCGCATCGACCGGAAACAGCGCCCGCATCAGCGCCGATTCGACGATGCGCTGTGTTGCGTGCTCTGTGCTGTTTACGACGCTTGCATCGTGCTCACTATCACTTGCGTGCTTGCCGCAGCTGCAACGAAGTTCGACTTGCGGGTCGAACGGATTGTCGAATGTAGCCATGAACGCTCCCGGTAAACATTATCGGTGAGCGTTAGCAGAATGCGTACCACTGATCTTTGGCAATGCGCGCGCTTTGCCTGAACCGCGCAGTCCGCTGATATGGCGCAATTAATTCGGTTTAAGAGGGCGAGCGGCGAGGAAGCCGTTAGCGGGTCTCAGCGCTCAGGACGCACTTGATTAGTGCACGGCGCACCAAGCTTGAGCAGAGAGTGGCGCGAATGCCGACGCACTTATGACCTCGCGGGCACGCGAAGATGCAGGGGGACTGGAAAGCGCTCCGGGATCACAGAATCCGAAACTCAACCGACCGACAGCGATAGGTCGATTGCTTTTCAGAACGACGTGCGTTCGCCGCGGGCGCGCAGCAAGGCTTCGATTTCCGCCGATGGCATCGCCATGCCGGTGATTTCGCCCTGCATTTCGTCGCACTTCAGCGAATGCAGCAGCATCGCCTGCGCTTCGGTTTCGACGCCCTCGGCAACCACTTTCAGATCGAGCGCCTCAGCCAGCGAGATGACGGTCGCAACGATCGTGCGGCTATAGCGATCGGTCGTCATATTGGTGATGAACGAGCGGTCGATTTTCAGCACGTCGACGGGCAGGCGGGCGATGTAACTGAGCGATGAATAGCCGGTGCCGAAATCGTCGACGGCGATCCTAACCCCCATTTCTCGCAGCGCACGCAGCTTGGAAACGTTTTCGGTCAGATTCTCCATCACGACCGATTCCGTGATCTCGAGGGATAGGTTGGGCGCCCCCTCGCCCGCCCACAGGAACGCCTGCAGTTCGGCTACGAAATCCCTTTTTCGGAGTTGCAGCGCCGAGACGTTAACGGCAACTTCCGGTGGACTCAAACCCAGGCGTCGCCAGCGCTGCTGATCCGCCAGCGCCTGCCTGATCACCCATTTGCCTACCTCGAATATCAGGCCGGTTTCTTCGAGCAGCGCCATATACTCGGCAGGAAATCGCAGACCGAGTTGCGGATCCTGCCAGCGCAGCAAGGCTTCAAACCCGGTAAGCGCGCGGTCGACCAGATCGACCTTCGGCTGATAGAAAAGGATGAACTGATTTCCGTCGAGCGCTTTGCGTAATCTCGTTTCGAGATTCAGCTTGTTGGCAATGCGGGCGTTGAACTGCGGTGTGTAGAACAGGTATTTTTCGTTGATTTCCTTGGCTTTTTTGAGCGCCGTTTCGGCATTGGTCAACAGCACATCCGACTGCAGTCCGTCGTCCGGGTAGAGCGCGATTCCGGCTTTGAGGCCGACGTGCAGTTCCTCGCCGTTGAGGACAAAGCCGCGATCAAGCGCGCCAATAATCTTTTCCTCGAGCACGCTGATGAGATCGGGCTCGTGCACACGCGATAAGGCCAGAGCGAAGTCATCGGCGCCGAGCCGCGCGATGTGATCGTTGCCCTGCAGCACTTCGCGCAGGCTGGCGGCGATGCGCTTCAGCAATTCGTCGCCGGTCTGCCGCCCGAACGTCTGATTGATCAAACGAAAGCGCTCGACGTCGATCGCAAAAACGGCGATGCGCTGTTCATCTCCGGCCACATCGCGTTGTGTGCCCTGAACGAGTTGCTGCAGGCGATCGAGGAACAGCGTCCGGTTCGGCAGGCCGGTCAGCGCATCGTAGTAAGCGAGATAGGTCAGCTTTTCTTCTTTTTCGATATATTCAAGTGCGAATGAAATGTCGGCAACGAGTTCGTACAAGAGCTTCAGTTCTTCGCGATCGAAGAATCCCGCTTCGCGCGCGCACAAGGCCAGCACGCCGAGCACGCGCTCTCCAACGACGAGTGGCAGCACCGCGAGCGAACGATAGCCGCCCGCCGCCGCACTGATCCGTACCGATGAGCTTACTCCGTCTTTCTCGATGTCGTCGCAGACCCAAGGCTTCTTGTCCGCGATTACGCGATCGGCCAGAGACGCATCATCGCCCTGGCCTAACGACAAATGCATATCGGCGACACCGGCGGCGGAGGCGGCCATCCATGCCGAAGGCCGTGCGCCGCTACCGTGAAAGTCCACCAAGCCGATCCAGGCCATCGGGAAGTTGCCATGATCGACCGCGATGCGGGTCGCCTCATTCAGCAGTTCCTGGCGATCGCGTATCCTGACGATGGCCACATTGATGCCGCTCAAGACCGCGTGTATACGCGACAAGCGGGTAATTTTTTCCTGCTGCTGACGACGCTCGGTAATGTCCATCATCGCACCTATCATGCGTACCGCAACCCCGGCGGCGTCGCGAATCAGATAAGCGCGGTCAAGCACGCAAGCCTCTTCCCCATTGTGGCGGCGAAAGCGGTATTCATCGCTCCAGTAAACCTGGCCGGAAGCGATTGTTCGATGGACGCCCGCCATTACCCGCGCTTTATCGTCAGGGTGCACGTGCAAAATCCACGAATTCGACATGGGCGTGGACGTCCCCGCGGGATAGCCGTACAAGTGCTCGAATGCGTCGTTGCACCAGAAACTGTCGGCTAAGATGTCCCAATCCCACAACACGTCGTTGGTGGCGCGGGCGACCGTTTCGAAACGCTCGACGCTCTTTTTCAATTCGACTTCGGCGCGCTGGCGCGCGGTTCGTTCTTCGGCCTGCTTCAACGCCCGGTGAATCGCGGACGGCAGCCGGGCAAGATTGGTTTTCAGCACATAATCAGCGGCGCCGAGCTTCAGCGACTCGATCGCGCGCTCCTCGCCTATGGTGCCCGAGACGAACACGAACGGCGTCTCCGGACGTTCTCGACGCGCGATGCCAAGCGCGGTCTGCCCGTCGAACGTGGGCAGCGAAAAGTCGGAAAGAATAATGTCGGGAGAGAAAGTTGCGAGGCTGGTCCGGAAATCGGGTTCGGCATCGACCCTGCGGCTTGTGCACGCAATGCCGGCGCGTTTAATCTCGCGCAACATCAACTCGGCATCGGTCGCGACATCTTCGACCAGCAGAATTTTTAGACTGCGGTCCATCAGCGTGGCATTTACTGCGGCGTCCGGTTCATAACCATCCAGTACGGTTCGGCTCGGAAACGATCTCGATGAATTTTCTAAATCGGCCGGCTTGCGATGTACCTGTTGCGCCGGGCCGATAGCTTTCGATCACATCGCGTTTCTCCTGCGAGGGAGCCAATATCACCACCGGCACCGGGCTCGTTCGCGTATTCCGGTTCTCGATGACGTGATGCTTTTTGAAGACGCGCAGCGCAAGTTCGGCGTCGTTCGGCTATCCCCGACCAGCAGGATCTCGATGATCGATAAATCACCCATTGACTTTCTCGCCAGGCGGCAATGCGAAGTAGAAGGTTGCGCCGGCGCCAACCTTGCCTTCGGCCCACACTCTTCCGCCATGACGGGTAACGATTCGGTGAACGATGGCAAGACCAACCCCAGTGCCAGGAAAGTCGGAAACCGAATGCAGGCGCTGAAACACACCAAACAGCTTGTCATGGTAACGCATATCGAAACCCGCACCGTTATCCTTCACGTAATACACGGCTTCGTCGCCCTCGCCCTCGACCACGCTGCCGCCGGCTTCGACCACGGCCGCATCGGTTGCGGCGCTGAACTTGACCGCATTCGAAATCAGGTTTACCCACACCTGTTTCAGCAGCGAACGATCGCCGCGCGCCGTCGGCATCGCGTGCAGCACGAACCGTATTTTTCTTTGCGCGCCCGGCCCTTGTAGTTCGGCCCAGGTTTCCTGCGCCAGCGCCGCCATGTCGGTCTGCTCTGCGCTGATCGCCTGCCGGCCGAGCCGCGAAAAAGCCAGCAGATCGTCGATCAGTTTGTCCATCTTTTGGCTGGCCGCGCGGATCACCTTGAGTATGCGATGGCCCTCGGCGTCCAGCTTGTCCTGGTAATCTTGCTGCAGAATCCGCGAAAAGCCATCGACCGCGCGCAGCGGCGAACGCAGGTCGTGCGATACCGAATAGCTGAAGCTTTCGAGCTCTTTGTTGCTTGCCTCAAGTTGCGCGGCGCGCGACACAAGATCGGCATTGAGCGCCTTGATTTCCTGCTCGGCCTTTTGCCTCTCGCTTATGTCGTGCAGGAAGGCGTTGAAAACGTGCTTTTCCCCGACCCGCGTCGGCGAGATCGTGATCTCAACCGGAAATTCCCAGCCGTTCTTGTGCAAAGCCACAAGCTGGATACGCTTGCCGAAGATTGCGCCCTCGCCGGTATTCAGGAATCGCCGCATACCTTCGTGATGGGCCTGGCGATAGCGTTCCGGTATAACGAGCCCAACGATGTCGTGGCCCATCGCCTCGTGGCGGCTCCAGCCGAACGTGCCTTCGGCCTCGCGGTTCCAATCGGTCACGCGGCTTTTCGAATCGATCGCGACAAATGCCACGTGCGCGGTAGCGATAATTAGGCGCGATCGCTCCTCGCTTTCGCGAAATGCTGATGTCATACGGCTGGCAAGCACCAGCGCGCGTGTGCGCGACGTCGCAAAGGCCGACACGCCGACGAATGACAGCAGGCTGATGACGAGGCCGGTCGCGAGTACGATCAGCGGTTTCTGCCGATCGATGCTGGCCTCGAAAACTGGATGAGAGCCGAAACGCAAGGTCCACGGCCGCCCCTGCACATTCATCGAACGCCGTTCGACAAAGGCTGGATGATGTTCGGGGCTGGTTTTTACCGTTTCATAGAGAAGCGCTTCCGGCGCGATGGCAGGGCCGTCGTAAATTTCCAAAGCGGCATCGTCGATGTTCTCGCCGCGAATACCTTCCATCAGGTCATCCATGCGGAACGGGCTGTACACGTAGCCTAAAAGCGCATCGCGCCTTTGCTCTACGGTGATATGCGTCGAGTTTTTCCGATAAAGCGGCAGATACAGCAACACGCCGGCCTGCACATCGTCGCCGCCGCCTTCCTGGACGAGCAGGACCTTGCCGGACATCACGCTGAATCCGGTATCGCGCGCCTGTTCCATCGCTGCCCGCCGCACGGGTTCGGCAAACATGTCGAAGCCGAAGGCGCGCCGGTTGCGCTCGTCGAAGGGCTCGATGTAGATGATCGAGGTATATTCCGCGCGCTCGCCTTGCGGACGCATCGCATAATCGGGGAAGCCTTGCGCCCGAACCGCGTCGATGTGGGCCGCCCGCTCCGAGGACGCTATGCGTTTGCTGAAACCGATCGCCTGAATGCCCGGGAAATTCTCCTCGATTTTCAACGCATTGACATACTCCCGCCATTCGTCGCGTTCGACTTCGAGCGACGCATGGAACAACCCGACGCCGCCTTGCAGGACCTGCTCGTAAGCCAGCATGCGGGCGCGGATAGCGGCTATGACCTGGTCGGCACGCAACGCGAATTGCTTGCGCCCGTTGCTGTCGACTTCGTCGCGAACCACATACCACGCCCAGAAGGTGAGCGCGAAGAAAGCGATCAGCACCAGCCATGCCAGCGTCATCGGGCGCATCAACCCGTCAAGCGCCTTTTTAGCGCTCAGCAAGCTGCGTCTCCGGACGTGAACGGGGCCGTCGGTCCGAGCCGCCGAATGTATGCTTGAACCAATGATGCTGGGGAGGCAGGCACAGCCCGCAAAATACCAAAGCCGCGCCCGCTTGTCACCGCAACGCGCGACTTGCGGCCGTTCGATCGTGTGAGCGCTGTGCGCATCGTATTCATACTGTTCGCGCGCGCTTTATACGCGGTCGGGCAAACGTTAAACTGCGGACTTTCCCCGCGGCGGCATGATCCCGTGCCATTTAAACGGCGATAAGATCGATCGATATTCGCGGTACTCACCTACTCCTTTCGCTATCACTTTCAAAAATCATGCGCGCATGAGGTAAGCGAAAATCGACACGACACCAGCCATGCAACATGAATGAAGCGATCGGCGGCCGCGGGCAACCAGACGACGCGCGCGGATTGCATCAGGCGCTGCGGCCGGGCCAGATCGCGATCGTCGTCACGATTTTTCTGGCATGGCTGTTTGCCGGGCTGCTCGGCCACGATCCCTGGAAGCCCGACGAAGCGCATACGTTCGGCGTCGTCTAC
>JBGTFJ010000135.1:0-3012 GCA_041747355.1 Burkholderiales bacterium | reverse complement strand
TTGCACGGCGCCCAGCGCGGGTCGGACCAGCGGCAACTGGTCGAAGAATCTGAATCAGGTCAGCGCGCGCTTGTGGGATGACGCGCCGGAGCGCGGCCGGCTCAAGCTGCGTGTCCTGCATCCGATGGATACCGGTCTCGCGCCCGGCATCCCGGCGTTTTTCATCGAAAAACTCGAGTTGCGCGACGAAAGCGGTCATTCTTTGCTGCGACTTAATACCTATGAGCCCGTCAGCGAAAACCCGGTATTCAGCTTCAACCTCGGCGATTCGGCGTCCTCGGGCAAATTCGCGCTGACCGGCGTCGACAATAACGGCAATAAAATCGGCGCGAGCATTCCCCGGTGAAACGGCTTGCGCGCGTTTCGGCAGCGGTCGTGCTGCTGTTGGCGACTCCAGCCGTGGCGGCAGACACATTCGATTACCGCCTCAATCCTGCGAAAATTGCCGATGGCACTTATGTGTTGATCGGCAAAACCGAGGACTTCACGTTCGACAACGGAGGCAACGTTGTCAACGCCGGCTTTATCGTGACGTCGCAAGGTGTCGTCGTCATCGATACCGGCCCGTCACGACGTTACGGCGAACAAATGCGGGCGGCGATCGGCCGCATCACCGACAAGCCCATCGTCAGGGTGTTCAACTCCCACCATCATCCCGATCATTTTCTCGGCAACCAGGCGTTCGACCGAACCACGCTCGCTGCCCTGCCGGCGACGATCAGTTCGGCCAAAACCGATGGCGGCGCGTTCACCGATAATCTTTACCGCATGAGCGGTGACTGGATGGCCGGAACCGAGCCGGTAGCCGCGCAACAGCCGGTCACCGAAGGAAAACTCAGTCTCGGCGGCCACGACATCCGACTGCTGCCATTCTCCGGGCACACGGGCGGCGATCTGGCGGTGTTCGATAAAACGACCGGGGTCCTGTTCACCGGCGACCTGGTTTTTTTCAACCGCTCCGCGACTACGCCGCATGCAAATCTCGATGCGTGGTTCAGTGCGCTCGACGCCTTGCAGGCGACGGAATTCAAGATATTGGTTCCGGGGCACGGCGGTGTAACGCGTGACATGTGCGCTATACAACAGACGCGCGCTTATCTGCGCTGGCTGCAGCGGACACTGATCCGCGCAGCGCGGCAGGGGCTGGACATGACCGAAGTATTGCAGACGCCGATTCCCGAACAGTTCGAATCGATTTCACTGGTCACCGCCGAGTTTCGGCGTTCCCTGTCGCATCTCTATCCACAGATCGAACGCAGCGTTTTCGAAGCGTGAAACCCTGTGCGGACTTTGATCGGTAGTCCTGTGTCATAACGGTACACTTCGCGTCTTCACACGTTTCTCGTTCGTTCCGCGCGGTCGCGTTGCGCAATCATTCCAGGCAATATCCCGCGTAGACAACGGGTTCTGTGCCTCGGCCAGAATCGCGGCCCGACGTTTCGGTTTTGCAGATCCGTGGCATGTTCCTTGCCATAAACACCCTGCTGCAGTGTGGGCAAACCCCGGAAATCAGGAGGAGTTAAATTGGACAAAGCAAAATTTAAGGCAATTGCTTGCGCAGTTGCCGCGACATTCATTGCCGGCTGCGCGGCAACTGAAGCGACGCCCGACAAGCAATCGGCCGCGAGCGCATCGTCGAGCAAGGCAACCAGCAAAGCCGCGGGACCAGTGACCGATAAAGACATCGTCAACGACGCCAAGACCACCGGCGACGTCGTTTCATTCGGCATGGGCCCGCACGCCCAGCGTTACAGCCCGCTCGACAAGGTCAACACGACCAACGTACAGACTCTGATTCCGGTATGGTCGATGTCGTTCGGCGGGGAAAAGCAGCGCGGCCAGGAATCGCAGCCGCTGATACACAATGGCAAGATGTTCGTGACGGCTTCCTATTCGCGGCTCTATGCAATGGACGCGAGGACCGGCAAAGAGCTCTGGCAATATGATCATCGCCTGCCGGAAGGCATCCTGCCTTGCTGCGACGTGGTAAATCGCGGCGCCGCTTTATACGAAAATCTGGTGATTTTCGGCACGCTCGACGCGCAATTGCTGGCGCTCGACCAAACACCGGCAAGGTCGTCTGGAAGGAAAAACTCGAGGAATATACCGGGGGTTATTCGTATACGGCGGCACCGCTGATCGCCAAGGGCCTGGTGCTGACAGGCGTTTCCGGCGGCGAGTTCGGCATTGTCGGCCGCGTCGACGCGCGCGACGCCAAGACCGGCAAGCTGGTCTGGTCGCGTCCGACCGTCGAAGGCCATATGGGTAAGCTGAACGGCAAGGACAACGGCATCACCGGCACGACCAACGCGAGCTGGCCGGGCGACCTCTGGAAAACCGGCGGCGCTGCGACCTGGATGGGAGGGACTTATGATCCGGAAACCAATTTGTTCTACGTCGGCACCGGCAACCCGTCGCCGTGGAACAGCCATACCCGTCCCGGCGACAACCTGTACTCGTGCTCAACCGCCGCCATCGACGTCGATACCGGCAAAATTGTCTGGCATTATCAGAATACTCAGAATACGCCGCACGACGGCTGGGATTTCGACGGCGCCAATGAGTTTGTGGTGTTCGACATGGACGGCAGGAAAGTCGGCGGCAAAGCCGATCGCAACGGCTTCTTCTATGTCAACGACGCCAAGACCGGCAAGCTGATCAGCGCCAAGCCTTTCGTCAACAAGATCACCTGGGCAAAGAGCATCGACATTGCCAGCGGCCGTCCGGTGTACGACGACAGCAATCGCCCCGGTGATCCGACCAAGGGCGGCGATGGCAAGAAGGGCGAAACCGTGTTCGCGGCGCCATCTTTCCTCGGCGGCAAGAATCAGCAGCAAGTCGCCTACAGTCCCGATACCGGTTTGTTCTACATTCCGGCGAACGAATGGGGCATGGACATCTGGAACGAGCCGATCTCCTATAAGAAAGGCGCTGCCTTCCTTGGCGCCGGATTCACGATCAAGCCACTCAACCAGGATTACATCGGCGCTCTGCGTGCAATGGATCCGAAGA
>JBGTFJ010000134.1:0-10083 GCA_041747355.1 Burkholderiales bacterium | reverse complement strand
GCGGCGTGAGCAGCCCACCCACACGGGTTACCCACCGGCGGGCCTGGCGTAGAGCGCCGCCCGCCCGTGGATAACCCTGCACCGCGGTTCATCACTTAACCAACCCGGATTTCTGTCCAGGGAAGTGAAGCCACCTTAGTCTTCATCTTAACGGGCGCGACCGGCGCTTTAGCCTTCGGAATCGGCATTGCCTGGGCTAATCGAGCTGCGTTTAGCAGAATGCGAGAATTGGAGAATCTATAATGGAATGGATCGTTGTCGCGTCGTTCGTAGTATTGGTCGTTAGCATGGCCGTCGTCTTATATGACGCAACGTCGAGAACACGCGAAAATAACGATAAGTAACTGTAGGTCAGGTTGACGCGCAGCGCCTAGCTGACAACCAGGTCCGGTCGGGCAGCTTCGTGGCCCCATTTAACCTCTGTTTCCGCATTCCGGTATCGCTTCACCTTCCCGCTGGCTCAGGATGGGAACCCGACTACGCGCTGCGCGTCATATCTCCATTGGCTCGCTTTATGCATCGAAAATCGCCCAACCAACGAGGAGATAATCTGTGAAAAAATTCGCCCGTCATATTACCCTGCTGCTCGCCGGCCTCGCGCCGGCTTTCGTTTTTGCCGCACCGTTTGCGTATGTGCCGAACGAAGTCAGCGGCACGATTTCCGTGATCGATACCGCGAAGGATGAAGTCGTTGCCGAGATCAAGGCCGGCGACAAGCCGCGCGGACTTGCGATCGGTTCCGGGGGTAAAAAACTGTACGTCAGCGATCAGCCCAACAACGATCTGGTGGTGATCGATCTCCAACAGCAAAAAGCGGTGGGCACCATAGAGCTTGGCGAATCGCCCGAGGGTGTTGGTATTTCGCCCGATGGCAAATGGATCGCGGTCGCGAGCGAAATCAGCAATGCGATTTCGCTGATCGACACCGCGACAGGAAAAAAGGAAGCGACCATTAAGGTAAAGGGAAAAAATCCCGAGCACGCGGTGTTCAGCCCCGACGGTAAATGGATTTATGCGAGCGCCGAAGAGGCCGAGCAGGTCGACGTGATCGATGTTGGAAAGCGGCAGCAGGTGGCTCAGATCCCGGTCGGCGAGCGTCCTCGGGGAATTGGTTTTTTACCGGACGGTAGCCGCGTTTATGTCGCGTCAGAAATTGCTAGCATGGTGTATGCGATCGATCCGAAAACGAAAAAAGTCGTCGCCAAAATCAAGCCCGGTAATTTTTCCAATGGCGTCGCCGTGCGGCCGGACGGCAAACGCGTTTATATTTCCAACGGCAAGGATAAAACGGTTTCGGTCATCGACACCGCGACCAATAAAGTCATAGCAACCGTGCCGGTGGGCGCGCGGCCGTGGAATATGGCGGTTACGCCCGATGGCAAAAAACTGTATGTCGCCAATGGCCGCTCCGATTCGGTCTCGGTGATCGATACCGAGACCAACAAGAATATCAAGGACATCAAGGTTGGCGAGCGGCCGTGGGGCGTGGTTATCGCCAGTGACGCAAAGTAAGGAGGTACCTCTTGGTGCTCCGTTCGTGGTGAGCTGGTCGAACCCTGAATGGAGCACCCGACTCAATCAACGAGTGGTGCAATTGCCCTTCGACAAGCTCAGGGCGAACGGCACTTAATCCTAGGTTCCGAACGTGACTCCTCCGTATTCCGCCAACGCAACCCAGCGTTACGGTGCAAGCGCCCAGTTTTCGCACTGGCTGCTGGCGCTGCTGATTTTCGCCCTGTACATCATGGGCTGGTACATGGTCGAGATCCCCAAGAAGACGCCGCCCGTTGCTTTCTGGTACAACCTGCACAAATCGATCGGATTGGTCGCGGCGCTGCCGATCGTTTTTCTGATCTGGTGGCGATTGAGCCACAAGGCTCCGCCGCTCCCTGCCACGATGCCGCGATGGGAGATCAGCGCGTCGAAGCTGAATCACGCCTTGTTCTACATCTGCCTGATAGTGATGACCTTAAGCGGGTTTATCGAATCCAACTTCACCAAGTGGGGCATCAAATTCTTTGGCTATCCATTGCCGCCGGTGTTCTGGGAAGATAAAAACATTTCAAATATTTTCAACGAAATCCACATCTATACGTCATATTTGTTCATCGTGCTGATCGGGATTCATGTGCTCGCCGCCCTGAAGCACTGGGCGATCGATCGGGACGGTGTATTCCAGCGCATGCTTCCGCGCTGATCGTAACGCTCGTTAAGGCTTCGTGTCGCCGCTCCCGGGGGTGAGGGGAGGGGCATGAGTCAGGGTAGTGTTCATTCACGCCGCACGGATGCGAATGCTCTATCTCGCCAGGCTCCCGTTGCCGGCGAGCGGTCGAAGGCGACGACGTGATCGATCTCGAGGCGTATGCCGATCTTCTCGCCGATCGCATGATTGTGGTGGCTGGGCACAAGAGATAAAACCTTGCTGCCGGTCCAAAGCTGCAGCGTGTAAAGAAACTCGGCGCCGCGGAACGCCTTGTGCAGCACCTTCGCCTTGAGCGGGCTGCTGTCATCGTGAAGAATGTCGTCAGGCCGGAACAGCACTTCCACAGCACTGCCCCTGGGCCAATTTCCGTTGGTGCTTCGCAATACACCGAGTTCGACTTCGATGCGGTTTTCGCCCAACGCGATGCCGTGCAGAAACGCGCCCTGGCCGACGAAATCCGCAATGAAGCGGTTGGCCGGTTTGTGATAAAGATTATAGGGCGTATCCCACTGCTCGATCGCGCCGTGCTGCATGATGCCAATCTCATCGGCGATTGCGAATGCTTCGTGCTGATCGTGAGTGACCATGATCGCGGTCGCGTTTTGTTGCTTCAGAATCGCGCGTAGCTCAAGTGAAAGCCGCTCGCGCAGATCCACATCAAGGTTAGAAAACGGCTCGTCGAGCAGCAGTAGCTCAGGCGTGGGCGCCAGTGCGCGTGCCAGCGCCACGCGCTGCTGCTGACCGCCCGATAGCTCGTGCGGATACTGCCCGGCTTCCTCGACCAGGCCGACGGTGGCCAGCAGTTCGGCGACACGTTGTTTGCGCAGCGCCCGATCGCGCAAACCGAAGCCGACATTACCGGCGACCGTCAGGTGCGGGAATAGCGCGTAATCCTGAAACATCATACCGACGCGACGCCGCTCGGGGGGGGTATGCATACCGGGCCGCGCGACAGCCGCGCCATTTATTTTGATTTCCCCGCCAATGATCGGCTCGAAGCCGGCAATGCAGCGCAACACCGTCGTTTTGCCGCAACCGCTCGGCCCCAGCAAGCAGCCGATGCTGCCTTTCGCAATCCGGAAGCTCAGGCCGCGGATGACGTCGGCCTCGGTATAGCGTTTCGTAAGTCCGAAGATTTCGAGTAGGGGATGCATTTGAATTAGCTTGTCATTCCTGCGCAGGCGGGGGATCCAGGTTTAGCTCATGCCGCGCCGCCCTAGAGTTCAGTAAAAACGGCCTGGCCTGCCAGCGCATTCTGACCACGCGTGCGTTGGAGCGCTGGTCCCGCATGTTCGGTCTGTCGCATCAGATGGATGAGCGGCAGCAGACCAGCCAGCACGAGCGCGATCGCAGGCAACGCCGCGCGCTGCCAATCGCCTTCCGATGTCATCTCGAAAATGCGCACGGCCAGCGTATCCCAGCCGAAAGGCCGCGTCATCAACGTGATCGGCATTTCCTTCATCACGTCGACGAAGACCAGTGCCGCCGCGGTGAAAAGGCCGCCGCGCAGCATCGGCAATTGCACGCGCGCCAGCATCGCGCCGCGCGATACGCCGAGGCTGATCGAAGCCTCGTCGATATTGCGGGTGATGCGATGCAGCGCGCTGTCGATCGGACTGTAGCCGACGGCGAGAAAACGCGTGACGTACGCAATTAGCATGACAAACAGGCTGCCTTGCAGGAGCAGCCCTGGATTGGCGCCAAAAAAATGTGTCGAGAATGCAATCAATGCATTATCCAGCGCGGCGAAGGCGATAAAAATTCCGACTGCCAGCACCGCACCGGGCAACGCATAGCCGATGGTCGCCACGCGGACTGCCGCCAGCGTCCAGCGATCATGCGTCATGCGTTTGGCATAGGCCAGCAGCAGCGCGATGGCGCAGGTCAATAATGCAGCTATGGCCCCGAGCAATAACGAGTGCCAGACAAACCCGAGATAACGCAAGTCGATATCCCGCAGCGCCGTTTCGCTGGCCCATATCGACAATTGCGCCAGCGGCAAAGCGAATCCAAACAGGAAAACCGTTGCGGCAAATGCGAACGCCGACCATTTGCGCCAGCCGCGCAATGAAATGCGCTGCACGTGTGCGCCGGGGCGGCTTTCGGCGAAGCGCATGCGTCTACGCGAGCGGCTCTCGATGACCAGGAGCGCGAACGCCAAGACAATCAACAGCGATGCAAGCTGCGATGCTGCCGGCAGCGAGAACAGCCCAAACCAGGCCTTGTAAATCGCTGTCGTGAAGGTATCGTAATTGAATACCGAAACCGTGCCGAAATCGGCGAGCGTCTCCATCAGCGCCAGCATCACTCCGGCGGCAATCCACGGCCGCGCCATCGGCAAGGCGACGCGAAAGAATCCCTCAGTTTGCGTGAATCCGAGCGCCTGTGCGGCCTCCAGCACGCGCCGGCCCTGAGTGTTGAACGCGTTACGGGCAAGCAAGTAAACGTAGGGGTACAACGCCAAATTCATCACGACGATGATGCCGCGGGCGCCGCGCACTTGCGGAAACCACGCAAGCTCGGTTCCCAACCAGTCGCGCAGCGCAGTCTGCAGCGGACCCGTGTAATCGAACATACCGAGCGCGACGAAAGCCGTCACGTACGAAGGCAGCGCCAGCGGTAACAGCAGGGCCCAGGAGAAGAACTGGCGCGCCGGAAATTCACATACAGCTGTAAGCCACGCCAGGCCGACGCCCAACACCGCCGTACCAATGGCAACACCGATGGCGAGCAGCAGCGTATTGACAATGAGTTCGGCGAGCGTGGTTTCGACCAGGTGTCGCCAGATGTCATCCGCGGGCGTCAGAAACGAAGACAAAATGACGCCAATCGGAACCAGCACGAGCAGCGCGATCAAAAAAGGCGCTATCCGTAACAGGCCCGCGCCTTCCAGATATTTCATTCCGTGTCCTTCACGATGCTTCACAACGCGGCTGCGGAGTTTGGGCGGGACCAGCGCAAATTTTCAACTTACATCACGCATTGGCTTCCCTCTCTTGCCGCCCGCGTTCGGAGGGTTCCGATAATTTTCATTCCCGCGGCGGCGGGAATCCAAAGTCGTCCAACTATTGAATTACACCCAGCCTCTGCACTCCGGTTTGCGCGAGACGACAGCGATGGTGGACTTCATCACGGCCTCCCGAGACTTTACTTGTACCCCGCCCGGTCCATCAGCTTGACGGATTCAGCCTGTTTTTCGCCGGCGTTGACGACGTTGATCAGGTTCGGTTTGAAGTTGCCCCACGCGGCAACCGTGGGATCCGCTTTCACCGCCGGATTGGCCGGATATTCGAGATTGACGTCAGAGAACAGATTTTGCGCTTCGGGACTCGATAACCATTCCAGCAGTTTGACCGCGCCGTCAGGATTTTTTGCGTGTTTGGTAACGCCGGCGCCGGAAATATTGACGTGCACGCCGCTGGTTTTCTGGTTCGGCCAGAATAGAGCGAGCGGCAGCTTCGGCGATTTTTCGATCAGGCGTCCAAAATAATATGTGTTGACGATGCCGACATCGCATTGCCCGGCGGCGATCGATTCCATGAGCTTGGTATCGTCGGGAAACACATCTGTCGCCAGATTGCGGACCCACGAATCGACGATTTTTTCCGTCTTTTGCGGGCCGTGCTCGGCAATCATCATTGCCACCAGCGACTGGTTATAAACCTTTTTCGAGGTGCGCAAACACAGGCGGCCTTTCCAGTTCGGGTCGCCGAGCGCTTCATAGGTCGAAAGCTCGGACGCCTTGACCTTGCCGGTGTTGTAGACGATGGTGCGGGCGCGCACCGACAGACCGAACCAGCGATTCTGCGGATCGCGCAAATGCGCCGGAATATTGCTGTTCAGCGTTTTCGATTCGATCGGACGGAGGAGCCCCTCGTTCGCCGCCTGCCACAGGTTCCCGGCATCGACAGTGAGGAGCGCGTCGGCCGGCGTGTTCACGCCCTCCGCCTCCAGGCGGGCGAGCAGCGGGCCTTCCTTGTCGGTGACAAATTTGACGTTGACGCCCGTTTTCTTCGTGTAGGCATCGAACATCGGCTTGATCAATTGTTCGTTGCGGGCAGAATAAACAACGACTTCCTGCGCCAATACCGGTGCTGCTGCCAACAGTACAAGGAGCGTAAAGAAGAAACTTTTGAGCATGCTTTTTTCCTTTGAACTATAAAGGTGAGTGCGAGTATAAACAATAATCGTTCTCAGTCAAGAGCGTAAAAGTGCTTGTTATGGCTTGCGCAGTCCGAGCTTTAGTTAGCCGAAGCGGCGAGGTGGCTTTGAGGAGGCGTTAAAACGAAACGGCGGGGGGCGGCTTCCGAGGAGGACGGATGGCGACACGAGAGGGGCGAGACGAGCGGCTGAGGATTTCCCAGCGTCTACTTCCGCTCGTGCTCTTTAGGCTGGCGTAAAACAGCGCCGATGTACGGCGAGCTATAGGTTAAAGCCGATCTTCACACTACCAATAGTGCCCCCGCCCACGGAACAAAAAAGGTCGGTAACCGAAGCCGTAGCCGAAACCCGAATACGGAAAGCCCCAGAACGGATCGTAATACGGGTAGCGCTGGAACTGGCTGTACTGCGGCCACAGATACAGCTTTTCGATCTGCAAGCGCGGATAGAGGTAATCGGCCTCGCCGATCTTGCGCGTCTCCGGCTCCATCAAGGAGCCAACGACGGTCAATTCACGTTCTTTGCTGTAGACGGCGGGATCGTAAAATCCCTTATCGCAGGCAATGAAGCGGCCGTCGGTTTCCCGGCTCTCCCGCGGGCGACCGGAAACATCGAGTTCGTGACTGAGGATTTCGAAGCAAGTCTGATTTTCGCCGGGCATAACATCGAGTATCTCCCCGCCCCAGCGCACGCGTTCGTTCGGACCGACACCCTGATTGGCGCGCGCGGCTTCCGGCGTTAGCGGCGAAATCGGACCCTCGACGATCGGCCGCGGTGTCGTCGCGCACGCCGCAAGCAGGCCAACGAACATGAATGCAGAAAATATTGCGCGCATGGCAATCCTCCACAGGTACAGGGTTGAGACCCACCGATGCCGTCGCCGGTTCCGATTCAATCGCGATCCGCCCATGTGTCTCGGATCCGCTGCCTCTCCTGCCCTCGGTCGGATGAGGATATTATTTGCCGATTGTGCTTTTCCGCGCATTGAACCAGGTATAGGCGAAGCCCGCCAGCACCAGCAGCACGACGCAGCATTGCAAGGTCAACGCCTGCGCGTTCGGATAAATGCCCAGCAGAGGAACCACCGGGAAAATCGACCGGGTCGATTCGTAGCACGCCGAATTCCTGCAGGGCAGCGACGCCTTTGCCGGCGAAAATCACCGCGAGCAACGCCATCAACGCCGAGCTCCAACCAAAAACAGCGACAACCGCAAACGTATGCTGTAGCGAAAAATCAGCCAGCTTATGAAAGCGAGCAACAATGCCGCGCCGCTGAAGCCAGCGACGACCGCGGTCTGTCCGGCCTCGCCGGCCTCTGTTTACAACGCCTGGTAGAACAGTACGGTTTCGAACACTTCGCGATATACGGCAAGAAACGACACCAGCGGCAGCGCCCACAATGTGCGCCCGGATAGCGCGCCGCCGACTCGCGCCTTGATGAATCGCTGCCAGCGTTGCGCGTAGAGCTTGCCGTGCAGCCAGAAGCCGACGTAGAGCAACACCGTGGCGGCCAGGAGCGCCGTTACGCCTTCGGTAATTTCCCGGTCGGCTCCGGTGATTTCCAGTAAATAGGAAGCTGTCAGCCAGGTCAGCGCCCCGAGCACGAGGGCCGCGATCCAGCCGGCGTGGATGTAGGGCAGGGCGTCGCGGCGCCCAGTCTTTACCAGGAAGGCGATGACTGCGGCCAGAACAAGAATGGCTTCCAGTCCTTCGCGAAGCAGGATGATGAGCGCACTCAAGGCGAGGGCCGCAGGCGAAATTTCGGTCGTGTGCAAACGTTCGGCGGCAGTTTGCAGCAAATCGTTGAGCGCTGCCACTTGCGTTTCCGCCGCTGCAACATCGACTTCATTATCGAGCAAACCGCGATACGCCATCATCTCGCGCTCGACGCGCAGCCGCAGGTCACGATCGATCGCGTCGAGATTGTTTCGACCAACTCGAAGCCTTCCAGATAGGCGCTGATCGCCTGCTGCCGCGCCTCCGGCAACTTGCCCGCTTTGTAATTTGCGACGCTTTCGCGCAACTGGCGCGCAGTAAATGCGAGCGGCAGTTCAGTGGCCAACGCCTGTGGATTCGCGCGCAGGAATGCCAGCGTAGCGACGCCGCTGTCGCCGTATTGATGCTGAATATCTTTCGGGGTCGCGCTGCTGATTGCAGCGAGCGTGCCAAACGAAAACGCACCCGGACTGGCCGCCCACGTTTCGCCGCCGCGCGCGTTTTCTTCGTCCGACGCAAAAAAGCCGCTGACGTAGAACGCCAGCGACCAGCGTTCGGCATCGCTCAATTGGTTATGTCCGGCGCGCGTTTCGGTGCAACTTCGACGCGGTAGGTTTTGGTGATGCTCGCTGCGAGTTGCTGTGCGGTTTGCGCAACTCGATCGCCCGGTTGCTTGGTTTGTACCAGCTCGGCGAGCCGTTGCGCCTGGCCTACGATTGCGCTTTTCTGAGCGTGCCCCGGCAAGTCAACTGCCAGCTTCAGCACCTGCGTGGAGAATTCGAGTTGCTCCCGATATTCGGCGTGCTCCCGATATTCGGCGGCATCGAGCACCTTGCCGTCCAGCACGAATTCCGGATAGTCGACGCCGAGGTAGTCGAGCAAATGCAGCTTCGTGTGAACCCCCTCCGCCGCGCTCGCCCGTAACGATGAGAACGGCAGCAGCAAAGCGAAAATGCAGAGAGCGAGAAGAGGCTGCGGTTTGTGCATGAGTGTCACGGAAGAACCGGCTAGATTGCCAGCCATGCGAAACATACCGCCAGCGTGAGCGAACTGATCGCAATTGCGGCTGCGATCAATTTCGGTCCGTGCATGCGTGTCCACAGTAAAATTCCGCTCAGCGCCAGCAGGATAAAACTGCCGGCGATCGAATCGGCCAGCAGCACCCACGCAGTGTCGACGCCGCTCGCCATGTGCAGCCGGGTCAAAAACGCAAACACGTTGGGATCGAAGCGGCGCACGTCAGCGAAGCGATTGCCGACCCAGTACTCGACGCGGGTAAACTGCTGCGGACCGTCGAAGCTGATCTGCCACTTCTCAGGCTGCGCGACTTCGCGCTCGTTCCAGATGATCGTGCGCGTTTTATCGATCTTGATTTTCGGTTCTTTGCCGGTATAACCCAGTTGCGTTTGCAACAGTGCGCCGAGCGCCTCCGCCGTTTTCGGCGGCGGTTCACCGAGCGCAAGCTGCGCCCCCGTTTCGATGGTTTTGCCGGCCGGTATTTTCAGGATCGCGCGATGATTCAGCAATATTCCGGTGATGCCGAACAGCAATCCAACCAGCGCGCCCCACAATCCGACCCACGCATGGATGCGGCGCATCCATTTCATGAAGACGCCGCGTCGCGAGCGGGTACGCGCTGCGCCGGATTTGTCTCGCCTTGCTTCGCGCACATCCGATGCCGCATCGATCGCCAGGTTGCGCGCGGCGCCGCCATGGCCGCTTTTCAGGACATGGCTCATAGCTCTGCCCACATGCGCAGCAGGTTGTGATAGCCGCCGAGCAGCGGCGCGATTTCTGGACTGCCGGGCGTACGCTCGCGCAAGCTCTGAATTCCGCGATCGAGCTGCAGCAGGATGGCGCGCTGTGCATCGTCGCGCACCATGCTTTGCACCCAGAACACTGCGACATCGCGATGGCCGGCGGTGATCGGCTCGACGCGGTGCAGGCTCGATGCCGGATACAGCACGAGGTTTCCGGCCGCCAGCCTGATGCGCTGTTCGCCG
>JBGTFJ010000133.1:0-6119 GCA_041747355.1 Burkholderiales bacterium | reverse complement strand
CCACCGTTTTGAGACATGATATGCCTACCCAAAAAGCAGCAAAAGGCATCCCCGTTTTGACCCAGTATCGCTCCCCGGACCTTTATCTGAACCGAGAGCTGCAGCAGCTCGAATTTAATCGGCGCGTGCTCGCGCTCGCCGAAAACCTCGAAGTGCCCTTGCTCGAACGCCTGAAATATCTATGCATAGTCAGCAGCAATCTCGACGAGTTTTTCGAGATCCGCGTCGCCGGATTGAAAGAACAGATTGGCCTGAAAGCACGAGTCAACAGCTCCGACGGCCTCAGCGCGGCGCAAATTTTTTCGCTGGTCGCGGCGCAAAGTCACGAGCTAGTCGGGCGCCAGTACAAGCTCTTCAACGGCGAAATTCTGCCGCGGCTTGCCGAGCAGGGCATACGATTCCTGCGTCGCGATGAACTGGATGCGGCCCAGCGCGAATGGGTCAAAGACTATTTCCAACGCGAGATGATGCCGGTTCTGACGCCGATCGGCCTCGATCCGGCTCATCCGTTCCCGCGCGTGCTGAACAAAAGCCTGAATTTTGCGGTTGAGCTCGATGGGCGCGATGCGTTTGGCCGCAGCTCCGGGGCTGCCATCGTCCAGGCGCCGCGCGTCTTGCCGCGTGTGATCAGCCTGCCGGCCGGGCTCGCAGGCGCCGACTACAGTTTCATATTCCTGTCATCTATCCTGCACGCGCACATCGGCGATTTGTTCAGCGGCATGGACGTGCTCGGCTGTTATCAATTCAGGGCGACTCGCAACAGCGATCTTTTCGTCGACGAGGAAGAGGTGAAGAACCTGCGCACGGCGCTGCAGGGCGAATTGCCGCAGCGCCATTTCGGCAACGCCGTGCGGCTCGAAGTCGCCGACAATTGCTCGCAGGTGATGGCGGATTTCCTGTTGCAACAATTTGGCCTGGGCAATGAAGACCTGTATCGCGTCCACGGGCCGGTCAATCTGGTGCGCCTGATGAACGTGCCCGATCGCGTCGCTCGACCCGACTTGAAGTTCACGCCGTTTGTCCCGGGCGTGCCGGCTGCGCTGGTCAAGCAGCGCGATCTGTTCCGTGCGATCCGCAAGGGCGACATTCTGCTTCATCATCCCTTTCAGTCGTTCAAACCCGTTATCGATTTCATCAAGCAGGCCTCGCGCGATCCGCAGGTGGTGGCGATCAAGCAGACGGTTTACCGGACCGGCACCGATTCGGAATTGATGGAAACCCTGATCGCCGCCGCGGAAAGCGGCAAGGAAGTCACCGTTATCGTCGAACTGCTGGCGCGCTTCGACGAAGAGGCGAACATCAATTGGGCGAGCCGACTGGAGCACGTCGGCGCGCATGTCGTTTACGGCGTGGTCGGCCACAAAACGCACGCGAAAATGGCGCTGGTCGTGCGCCGCGAGGAAGGCGGCCTGCGCCGCTATGCGCACCTCGGTACCGGCAATTACCACACCCGCACGGCGATGCTGTACACCGACTGCGGCTTATTTACTTGTCATGAAGCGCTATGCGCCGATATCCACGAAGTTTTCGCGCAGCTGACCGGGCTCGGCCGCGCCGGCAAACTGAAGCACCTGTGGCTCGCGCCGTTCCGGCTGCACGGCGAGATATTGCGCGCGATTCAGACTGAAACGCGGCACGCACAGGCCGGCCGCAAAGCGGTAATCATCGCCAAAATGAATGCGCTGCTCGAACCGAAAATCATAGCGGCTCTCTACGAAGCATCGCAGGCCGGCGTCAGCATCGATCTGATCGTGCGCGGCGTTTGCGCGCTTCGTCCCGGCCTCGCCGGCGTATCGGAAAACATTCGCGTGCGTTCGGTGGTCGGCCGATTTCTCGAGCATACGCGCATCTTTTATTTCGCGAACGACGGCGCGCGCGACATGTATCTCTCCAGCGCCGACTGGATGGAGCGCAACTTCTTTCGTCGCATCGAAATCTGCTTCCCGATACTCGACAGCAAGCTGAAACGGCGCCTGCTGCGCGAGGGATTGAAGCCTTACCTGACCAACAATGGCGGCGCCTGGGATTTGCAGCCGAGCGGCACCTACAGGCGCAAGTCCGCGCGACGCGGCAAAACGCCGAGCGCACAATCGAAGTTGCTCGCCGATCTCGGTATGCGCATCGAGGACATAAGCTCTCCTTCGGACATAACGCCGCCTTCCTGAGATAGCTTGCTCAAGGCGGATGCTCGCCTGCGCGGGGCCGGCGAAGATGGCGGTCGCTTACGCACTAAACTCCGCGCTGCTTTCGAGCTCGCACAAAGCGACGATATTCAGTTCGAATTTCAGTTTTTTCCACTCGCGCACTTCTTCGCGCAGCGCGTGCGCGGTTTGCGGATTGAGCGCGAGCCATTCGCGATCGATGTCGAGGCAGTGCCGTTTACCGTCGAGCACGGACCGGATTTCCGGCAGCGCAATATCACTGCGGCTGCGGTAAAACAAGGCTGCGAGCCGCAGCGCGATCACGATCGCCCAATCGCTTTCGCGCACGATGACGTCGCGGGTTTTCAGCAACGAACCGCGATGGGCAAGCGTCAGCAAGGCGAGGCGCCCCTGTTCCATCTTCGAGAAGCCCGGCATGTCGGCGTTCTTGATGATGTAACCGGAGTGCTTGTGGTAACCGCTGTATGCGACGGAAATACCGATCTCGTGCAAGTCGGCAGCCCATCCTGCCAAACGCGCCATGGCGGCGCGCTCGGAGCGGAAACCCTGATCGAACTGGCTCAGCAGCCGCAGGCTCAGGGCCTTGACGCGCGCCGCCTGCGCGACATCGACGTGATAGCGCTGCATGAACTGGCGCACCGTAACATCGCGCATATCGTGTTGATGCGCGCGTCCGAGCATGTCGTACAGAATTCCCTGGCGCAAGGCGCCGCTCGATGTGATCATGTGCCGCACGTCGAGTTCGGAAAACACTGCCTTCATGATGGCGAAGCCGCCCGGCAATACCGGCGCCCGATCGGCCGACAAGCCGGGCAGCGACAAGCGGCTGATATCACCCGCCTTAACCAGCGCCGAGCGCAGCTTCAGCAAACCCTCATTGGTGATGCCGGATTCGGCATAGCCGTTCGCTTCAAGAACGTCGGCGATGGCGCCGGCGGTGCCCGAAGAGCCGATCGCCTGTTCCCATGACCCCGCGCTGAATTCCTTGACGATAGTCTGCAACTCGATTTGCGCGGCGAGTTCGGCCTGCCGCAGATTTTGTGCGCTGATCTTGCCCTCGGGAAAGAAACGGCGGCTGTAACTGACACAACCCATGTAAAGGCTTTCGAGCTTGATCGGCTCGATACCGCGGCCGATGATGATCTCGGTCGAGCCGCCGCCGATATCGACGACCAGTCGCGTTTGCGTCCCCGCCGGCAAACCGTTGGCGACGCCGAGATAGATCAGTCTCGCCTCTTCCCTGCCGGCGACGATCTCGATCGGAAAGCCCAACGCCCGTTCCGCTTCAGGTAGGAACTCCGCGGCGTTTTTTGCCACGCGCAGCGAGTTGGTGCCGACCGCGCGCACCGACTCGGCGGGAAGATCGCGCAGACGCTCGCCGAAGCGCATCAGGCACTCGAGCGCGCGTTTCTGCGATGCCGCATCGAGATGCTTGTCTTCGGTCAGGCCGGCGGCGAGGCGAACCGTTTCCTTGAGCGAATCGAGCGGGTAAACCAGATCGCCGACCACGCGCGCGACCTGCACGCGAAAACTGTTTGAGCCAAGATCGACGGCGGCAATAACATCATCCATGTTGTCACTCTAGCATGCGCAGATGACGGATTTTAACGGGCGTGCGTCGTTCGGGATCGCTGATTTTTTTGTCCTCTTGAAGGAGTGGCCGGGATAGGGCAAGATGTTCGGCGGCCTGACCGTCCGGTTCACGTCTGAGCGAGAGCGGGGAGTGCGCTGAACCCTGCGCCGAGGAACACCGGAAGCAAGCAAAGCCACCGCGACATTGTTGAGGCCATCATTTACTTTGGGAAATGCGGAACAACGAAAGGTGACCGGCGGGCACGTCGTGCAGCTTCGCTGAAGAACATCAGCTCGCCAGGAATCCGTGTAACTGAGACACGATGGCCGCGCCCTCGCCCACTGCGGAAGCAACGCGTTTCACCGAGCCAGCGCGTACGTCGCCGATAGCTAAAACGCCGCGTCGGCTGGTTTCGAGAGGTAAAGGCAAGCGATGACCTGCCTTCCAACCCGAAGCTTCAAGTTCAGCTTCGCCGAGATCCGCACCGGTTTTCACGAAACCACTGCGGTCAAGAGTCACGCCACATCCATCGAGCCAGCCGGAATTGGGTGCAGCACCAATAAAGAGAAACACGTGCCGGAGTGCTTTTTCTTCTTTGATACCAGTGCCTCTGTTGATCCAGGCCACGCTTTGAAGTCCTTCGTGATCGCCGCTTAGTGCAACGAGCTCTGTTTGGGTGCGCAATTCAACGTTGGGTAACGCCTCGATCCGATCGATGAGGTAACGCGACATACTCGCTTCGAGGCTGGTTCCGCGGATGAGCAGGTAAACCTTCTCTGCGTGACCGGCAAGAAATACGACACCTTGTCCGGCAGAAATGCCTCCGCCAACCAGTGCGACTTGCTGTTGCGCGCAAAGCCTGGCTTCTATAGGTGATGCCCAGTAATAAATACCGCGTCCTTCAAAGTCATTCAAATTCAGGATACTGGGCCGGCGGTAACGCGCGCCGCTCGCTACTACGACTGCCCTGGCTGCAACGCTCTTGCCACCGATCAGCTTCAGATTGAACGAGGATGTCGACAGTCGGCGAACGCCTCCGCGGATAAGCCTACCTGGTTCCCGCATTCAAGCCGCGCTACCTCGCACGGTATGGCCAACTCCGCGCCGAATTTATGCGCTTGCGTGTACGCACGCCCGGCCAAAGCCTGCCCCGAAATCCCCGTCGGAAAACCGAGATAATTCTCGATACGAGCGGAAGCGCCGGCTTGCCCACCGAAGGCTCGTGAGTCCAGTACGATCACCGATAATCCCTCGGACGCTGCGTAGACAGCCGTCGCCAGACCGGCAGGGCCAGCACCAACTATGGCAACGTCATAGGGCCGATCGAGCCTGAAGTCGGGGACCATGCTGAGACACTGCGCCAGCTCGGATTCGGACGGATTACGCAACACCTCGCCATCGGGACAGACTGCAATAGGTAATTCTTCCATCGATACGTTGAAACGTTCGACCAGCACAGCCGCGTCGGTATCGATAGTCGGATCGAGAGTTGTATTGGGTATGCCATTTCGCGAGAGAAATCCCTGCAAGCGCACGAGATCGCGTGATCCGGCAGGCCCAAGAAGTATCGGTCCGCCGATGCCGCTTTCAATCAAACCAACGCGCAGCAGGATAAAGGCGCGCATGATCGTTTCGCCGATTTCCGCGCTGCCAACGACCAGTGCGCGTAACGCAGCCGCATCCAGCGGCGCTACCGTACACCCTTGCGGGCCGGCTTCGAGTTCCGCCATAGCCGGCCGCCCGGAAAGCGCGCTGACCTCCCCGGTAATATGTCCGACGCGATGAGTCGTGATGATCCCCGTGGCGCCCAAGCCATCGCGGCTATTTACTTCGATCTCTCCCGCAAGTACCAGGAACGAAGGTACAAACCGTTCGCCAATTTTGGCTAAAAGCTCGCCGGCGCTGTATTGCCGAGGTGCACCGGCGAAACGCCGGATGATTTCGACTTGTTGAGCATCAAACTGAGGAATAATCTGCTCACGGCGAGTGTCGAATAAAGAATGACTTGAGCTGGCCATCAACGCAGGGGTTTTTGTAACGTGACCATGTTTACGGAGCCCCAAACAGCAAACTGAAGGAAACAGTCGGTCGCCCCGCTTATGCAGGGTCTCTTTCACATTGTCCCTGCCAAGCCGCGTGAATGCTTGATCTAGCTTTTCAACGACTGAAAGTTACCACGTTTCTTACCACGGTTGCGGTATAACTACCTCTCCATCAAGACCATAGTGCAAGGACTAAGGCTTGTCTTCGCCAGCTTTAGAAAACAGAGATTGTCCGACAACGTCCGTTTGGCTAAGCTGCACGTTCCCTTTGCCTTCACATTACCGCCAATCCAATGCTGACAATCACCGGTCGCGCCGCGGAATGTCCGACGCGCATTGTAC
>JBGTFJ010000132.1:0-2615 GCA_041747355.1 Burkholderiales bacterium | reverse complement strand
CGTCGCGGTCAACCCAGCTTTCTCCCCCTGCATCGAACGCAACTGCTCGCCGGCATGACGCACGATGCCCGCCGAATCACCGACGACGCGCGCCATCTCCTCAAGCTTGCCACGCACATCGGGCGGCAAGTTGCCCAGCTTTTGGGAAAGCCAGGCGACATCCGAATCGAGCCCCGCAAGCGCCGGGCCGAGTTGGTCGTGCAGCTCGATAGCGAGAACGCTGCCGTCATCTTCGTCCAGAAATTCAGGAGGTCGAGACAGTAAAATCCGCAGCCGCGCTTCACATTGCTGCAATTGCTGTTCGACGGCACGAAGCGCTGTGACGTCGATCAATGCGGCCCGGCACAGCCATTCGCCACTGGCACTGATGCCCGGGACGCCGAGCAGTTGTATCGGGCGCGGCGCGTTATCGACCCGGAGCGTGAACTCGCTCGCCAGCGGCGCGCGCTGCTGCCGGCATAAGCGCAGATATTGATAAAACCGGTCCGTTTCTCCCGGAGCGAGACGCGCCGAGAAAAGGCTGTCGCGCAACTCGCGCGCCGACAGTTCAATTAGCACTGCCGCGGTTGCATTCAGTTCGCAAATTCGCCCGGCCTCGTCGAGCGTCACATACGCAACTGGCGCCTGTTCATACAAATCGACGCAGTGCTTCTTGAATTCCTCGAGCGTCCGTTGCGCTTCCGGAAGCTCTCGGGCCCGCTCTTCCCGACCGGCGTGATCGAAGCGTAATGCCTTGATCAGCGCCGTGATTTCGTCCAATGGCAGCGGCTTGCCTTCGACTATGCGTTCGAGCGCATCGATCAACTGTTGCTGCAGCGGATTCGGGTTGGGCGCCATGATGCGGGGATCAGAACAAGAAACGGAAGGCGCGGCGTGGACCCTCTAATTCGGGCTCGGCGCAAGCTTTGATTTGCATTTTTTTTGGCCTAAGCACTGAAAGGTCTGGATACAACCGCACCCGGTTGTATCCATCACGACTCGTCAATGGTATCCGGTTCGCAAAGGTTTCGCGATGCGGTCGCGCGAGCGGATGTCGATTTCCAGTGATCCGGGCCGAACCGGCGAACGCAAACCCGCACAAAGTGACGCGTTTCGCTTCGAGACCGCATATACACGGCGCCTGCGCGCGCCGATTCGTGCCAACGATCGAATGGCATGTCTGTTGCTGTTGTCGATGGGTTCAATCGATTCTGTCAGGGAGAAAGACGTGCTCGCACAAAAGCATATGCGCGTCGTCGACTATCTGTCCGCGCTCATCACCTCACCCGGCGCAAAATGATGGGCGCGATCGGCTCTGCCGGCCACGCCATAACGAGTGTTGCCTTTGTCCTGTTCGCGCTGCTGCTGGCGACGAGTTGGCGGGGTCGCGCGCACGGCATCGTACTGACCGTGGTTTGCCTGATTTCGGCGACCTGGGCGACGCTGATCTCGTATCGCGCGCTCGCGCCCGGCGCCGTTCACTATGCCCTCGAAGTGCTGCGCAGCGCCTCGTGGTTCGCGTTTCTGTTCCTGCTGCTTGGCCTCGCCACGCACGTCTCCGGCCATTTCCCGAAAAAGTTAAAAGCGCTCGCCGCCATCATCGCGGTGTTTTGCGCCGTGTTGCTGGCCTCGGCATTTGCGCCGCAGGTCGCTTTCGACAGTGATTTCTCGATCAGTGCGCGCGTGCTGCTCGCAGTGATCGGCGTCGCGCTGGTCGAGCAGGTTTACCGTAACACGCAACCTGGGCAGCGTGCCGGCATACGCTACTTGTGCCTCGGCGTCGGTGGCATGTTCGCGTTCGATTTCTATTTGTACGCGGATGCGATGCTGTTCCGCCGGCTCGATACCGATCTGTGGAACGCGCGCGGTGCTATCAACGCCATGATCGTTCCGCTGATCGCGATTTCGGCCGCGCGCAGCCCGCGCTGGTCTCTCGATTTCGCGGTATCGCATCGAATTCTGTTTCATTCGGCAACCCTGTTCGGCGCCGGTATCTATCTGCTGGTGATGGCGGCGGCCGGCTATTACATCCGCTATTTCGGCGGCAGTTGGGGCGCGGCCCTGCAAGTCACCTTCATGTTCGGCGCAATGCTGTTGCTGCTGCTTGCGCTATTTTCGGGAACGCTGCGCGCGCGGCTGAAAGTGTTTCTGAGCAAACATTTCTTCAATTATCGCTACGATTACCGCGAGGAATGGCTGCACTTCACGCGCACACTGTCGGCTGGTGAACCGGGCGTGAAATTGCACGAGCGCTCGATTCAGGCGATCGCGGCGCTCGTCGACAGCCATGCCGGCGCGCTTTGGCTGCTGCAGGAAAACGGCAGGTGCGAATGCACCGCAAACTGGAACATGCCGTGCGCGGCGAGCGAGGCGCTGGATGGCGCGTTCTGCCGTTATCTGGAAAGCGCGCAATGGGTGATCAATTTGCAGGAATACCGCGCTCAGCCGGAAATCTATACGAGGCTCGGCAAGCTGCCGGACGGGCTGCGCGATTTGCCGGGCGCCCAGCTCGTCGTACCGCTGATTCTGCATGAGCGCCTGCTCGGTTTCGTCGTGCTCGCCGAACCGATGGGCAAGATCGATGTGAACTGGGAAGTCGCCGATCTGCTGAAGACTGCCGGGCAGCAAGCCGCAAG
>JBGTFJ010000131.1:0-3181 GCA_041747355.1 Burkholderiales bacterium | reverse complement strand
TGGCCGACGAACGACAATTCGCGCGCCATATAAAGTTCAATGCGTTCCGTCGAATAGGCGATGCACGGATGCAAGGTCAGCAGGTGGCGCCACGATTGAGCGACATAGCCGGTTTCTTCAAGCAGCTCACGCTGGGCAGTCGCCAGATCATCATCGCCGCCTTCGATTTTGCCGGCCGGCAACTCGTAAAAATGCCTGCGCATCGCATACCGATACTGCCGTTCGATCAGTATGCTGTCGTCATCGAATAGCGGCAACACCATGACGGCGCCCGGATGGACGATATATTCGCGCTCGGCCTCGCTGCCATCGGGGAGACGCACTTTGTCCCGGCGCACTTCGAGCAGGCTCCCGCTGAAAACGCTTTCGGAGGTGAGCTGATATTCGGTGAAATCGGCCATGAAGCTACAGCGAACTCTGGATCGCGTACAGACAAACCGCCATCAGAGATTGCGGCAAAATCCCGAGCGCAAGAATCGCAATGCCGTTGATGCTCATAAGCACCGCGACGTCCGTCGGCGGTGCGATAAGCGCGTCGTGTTCGGGCGCCTCGAAATACATCAGCCGCACAACGCGTAGATAATAGAACGCGCCGATCAGCGAAAACATCACGGCAGCCACCGCGAGCCAGACAAAGCCCGCATCCGCAACCGCCTGCAGCACCGACAACTTCGCATAAAAGCCGACGGTCGGCGGCAAGCCTATCATCGACAACATCAGCAGCAGCATGACGAAAGCATACCAGGGACTGCGCGCATTGAGACCCTTGAAATCGCTGAGCTTGTCGGCCTCGAAACCGGCTCGCGACAGCAGCATGATCATGCCGAACGTTGCCACCGTCATCAACGTATACACGACAACGTAGAACATGGCCGCGCTGTAGCCGTCTACGGTCCCGCTCAACAGACCGAGCATCAGATAGCCCATGTGCGAGATGCTCGAATAGGCGAGCAGGCGTTTGAAATTGCTCTGCGAGATGGCAGTGATTTCGCCGACCGCCAGCGACAGCACGGCAAGTATGATCAGCATCAGCTGCCAGTCCGGCAGCAGCTCCTGCAAGCCTTCGACCAGCAGCCGGATGATGAAGCCGAATGCCGCCAGCTTCGGCGCCGAGCCGATAAACAGCGTTACCGCCGTGGGCGCCCCGTGATAGACGTCCGGCACCCACATATGGAAGGGCGCCGCGCCGAGCTTGAAACCGAGGCCGGCAACGACGAAAACCACACCGAATCCGAGCACGATGGTATTCGCCTGCTGATCCAGAATAACTTCGGCAACCTCGTTGATCGCCAGACTGCCGGTGGCGCCGTAGATCATGGACATGCCATACAGCAAGATGCCCGAAGACAACGCGCCGAGAATGAAGTACTTCATCGCTGCTTCGGTCGCCATCGCCGAGTCGCGCTGCATCGCGACCATCGCGTACAGGCACAGGGAAAGCAGTTCGAGGCCGAGATACAGCGTAACGAAATGATGGGCCGAAGCCATCACCATCATGCCGAGCGTCGCAAACAGCGTCAGCGCCAGAAATTCGCCGTGCAGCATGGCGCGCTCGGTCAGGTAGCCGCGCGAGAAAACCAGCATCAATATGACCGCAAGATAAATCGCGAGCTTCAGGACGTCGGCTAGCGGGTCGTCGACGATCATGCCGGAGAATGCCTGCGTCACTTCGGGATCGGCGGTCATTATCGTGATCAGCGCGCAGCCGGCCAACGCGAGCAGCGTCGCACCGTAGATCAGCTTGCGCCGCGCGTCGCTGATAAACAGGTCGAGGATTAGAATCAGCGACGCCGCCGCGAGCAGAAACATCTCGGCGTAGGCTGGGCGGAAATCGCTGATCGTCATGATAGGAATCGCGTCATTACGGCAGCTTGCTTTGCGCTGCGAGAGCCAGTACGTCGCTCACCGAGGTATGCAGAATTTCGGCGAACGGCTGCGGATAAAGGCCGAGCGCGAGCACGCACACGGCCAGCGAACCGAGCACTGCAATCTCACGCGCGCCGATGTCGGTCAATGCCGCAACCTGCGGGTTCGCGACCGCGCCGAAGATGACGCGCTTGTACATCCAAAGCGTGTAAGCAGCGCCGAAAATCAAGGTCGTTGCGGCCAGCGCCGCGTACCAGAAACTGGCGCCGGCCGAACCCATGATGACCAGGAATTCGCCCACGAAGCCGCTGGTGCCCGGCAATCCGGCGTTAGCCATTGCGAACAGCATGAAGAACGCCGCGAACACCGGCATCGTGTTCACGACGCCCCCATAATCGGCGATCATGCGGCTGTGCAAACGATCGTAGAGCACGCCGACGCACAGAAACAGCGCGGCCGATACGAAGCCGTGCGACACCATCTGGATCACCGCGCCTTCCATCCCATACGGATCGAAAATGAACAGGCCGAGCGTGACGAAACCCATGTGTGCGATCGACGAATAGGCGATCAGCTTTTTCATGTCGGCCTGCACCAGCGCAACGAGGCCGATATATACCACCGCGATCAGCGACAGCGCGATCATCACCCCTGCCAGTTCGTGGCTGGCATCCGGCGCGATCGGCAGTGACAGCCGCAGGAAACCATAGGCGCCTAACTTCAGCATGATCGCCGCCAGCACCACGGAACCGCCGGTCGGCGCTTCGACGTGGGCATCGGGCAACCAGGTATGCACCGGCCACATCGGCACCTTGACCGCGAAGGCCATGAATAGCGCGATGAAAACCAGGATCTGCGCGGACAGCGGCAGCGGCAACGCGTAAAAATCGGACAGTGCAAAGCTGCCGCCGGCAGCGTTGTACAAATAGATGAACGCAACCAGGGTCAGCAGCGAACCGAGCAGCGTGTACAGAAAAAATTTCACGGCCGCGTAAATCCGGTTCGCTCCACCCCAGACGCCGATGATGATGAACATCGGAATCAAGGTCGCTTCGAAAAAAAAGTAGAACAGCATCGCGTCGAGCGCGCTAAAAACGCCATTCATGAGCCCGGACATGATCAGGAACGCAGCCATGTACTGCGCGACCTTCTGCTCGATGACGCGCCAGGCAGCGATCACGACCAGCACCGTCGTGAAGCTGTTCAGCAGGATCAGCAGCAGCGAAATGCCGTCGATGCCGACGTGGTAATTGACGTTGTAGCGCTCGATCCACGCTTGCAGCTCGACGAACTGCATGCCGTGCGCGAGCGGATC
>JBGTFJ010000130.1:0-3261 GCA_041747355.1 Burkholderiales bacterium | reverse complement strand
AGTCGACTTCCCAGAACCGGAAACGCCGAGAATCGCGACCGCGTCGCCCGCGGCGATATCGAAACTTACGTCGTCGAGAATGGTCAGGGCAGTAGCGTCAACGCCGACTTTCTTCGACAAATGGACGGCCTGCACGATCGGGCCGCTCCCGGGATTTAGGGGATTTATGGGACTAATAGAATCTATGGAATCGATTTTCAAGCGTGTCCTTATCGTGATCTTGCTCGCGCTGGCCCCTTTGGGCTCAGCACGACTCGCTTTCGCCGCGCCGTCGTCGACACCGACCATCCTCGTATTCGGCGACAGCCTATCGGCCGGCTACGGCATCGGGCTCGAGCAAAGCTGGGTGAATCTGCTGCAGCACCGGCTGCAGCGCGAAGGGTACGATCACAGGGTCGCGAATGCGAGCATCAGCGGCGAAACCACGCTCGGCGGCAAGAATCGCATCGGCGCGGCGCTGAAAACCCATCGCCCGCAAATCGTCATTGTCGAGCTCGGTGCGAACGACGGCTTGCGCGGATCATCGACAAAGTCGATGCGCAACAATCTCGATGCGATTATCGACCAGGCCAAAAACGCCGGCGCCCGCGTCCTGCTGGTCGGCATCAAGCTGCCCCCGAATTACGGCATGGATTACACGCAGAAGTTCCAGGATGTGTACCCGGCGGTCGCGCGCGAAAACGAGACAGCGCTTGCGCCCTTCATGTTCGAAGGCTTCGCCGAAAAGAGCGACTTCTTTCTCGCTGACTCGGTGCATCCCAATGAACGCGCCCAAGGGGCGATACTGGACAATATCTGGAAGCCGCTCGCGCCGTTGCTGAACCCTTAGCGCGCAGGCGTATAATCGAGACTCGAAAACAAGACTGGCAAGATCAGGGAGAATGGAATGAACGATGAAACTGATAATCAGTTGGTACCGGGCTACGAAGTTGAATTCATTCCGGCCGAGCGCAGATTGAATGACCGGCGCCAGCCCCAAACTTCGAGCATCTATACGGGACCGGAACGGCGCATCGGGCCGCGGCATGAGCGCCGCACGTCCGACGCGCAATCAGGACGGCCCTAATAAGCTTCCGACATCCGGTTAAGCAGTTCTCGAAGCGCGCTCGTCACCCAGCTGGCAATGCTCGGCAGCGCTCGAACACCCAGCAGCGTTAATGTTCGCGGAAGTTGTACCGATTCATCAAATCGTACAAGGTTGGCCGGCTTATCCCCAGCAACTCTGCCGCTTTGGCAATATTTCCATCGGTGCGGCTCAAGGCTTGCGTCACCGCCTTTCGCTCTGCCGCTTCGCGCACCTGGCGTAGATTGATCGGTTCGGGCTGGCGCAGATCGATCGGCAAGCCGAGGTCGGCGACACCGATTTGCGGTCCATCGGCCATGATCACGGCGCGCTTGATGCAGTTTTCCATCTCGCGCACATTCCCCGGCCAGCGATAGCTTTCGATCGCGTTCAATGCGTCTTCCTTGAAGCCGAGCAGCGCGCGATTATTGTTTGCGCTGAAACGGTTGCGGTAAGTATGCGCAAGCAGCGTCGCGTCGCCCTGGCGATCGCGCAGCGGCGGTATCGTGATGACGATTTCGCTCAGGCGATAAAACAAATCTTCCCGAAAGCGGTTGATCTTGATCAATTCGCGCAAATTCTGGTGCGTCGCGCAGACGACGCGGACATCGACCGGAATCTCTTCGCGCCCGCCGATGCGCTCGACCACGCGCTCCTGCAAAAAACGCAGCAGCTTGGCTTGCAGCGGCATCGGCAAATCGCCGATCTCGTCGAGGAACAGCGTGCCGCCGTCGGCGAATTCAATCTTGCCGCGCGTCTGCCGCGCCGCGCCGGTGAATGCGCCTTTCTCGTAGCCGAACAGTTCGGATTCGAGCAGATTCTCGGGAATCGCCGCGCAGTTGATGGCGAGAAAGCGCTTGCTTGCGCGTGGACTCAGATGGTGCAAAGCGCGCGTCAGCAGTTCCTTGCCCGTGCCGGATTCGCCTAGAACCATGACGGTAGCATCGCTCGGCGCGACCTTTTCGATATCGCGACAAGCCTTCAGCATGCCGGGGTCGCGCGAGATGATGCCGGCGAGTGGAGAATCGGCGGTGTGTGACTGCAGTTGCCGATTCTCCTGCTGCAGCGCATGGAGCCGGAAGGCGCGATCGACGACCAAGGTCAGCACTTCGGCTTCGATCGGCTTTTGATAAAAGTCGTAAGCGCCCATGCCCACTGCTTTTACCGCGTGCGCGCGATCCTGGTTGCCGGTGACGACGATAATCTTGGTATCGGGCCCAAGCTCGAGCACCTGCTGCAGCGTCGCAAAACCCTCCGAAGCGCCGGCGGCATCGGGCGGCAGACCGAGGTCGAGCGTCATGACCGCGGGCTGATGCCGGCGGATTTGCGCAAGCGCCGAATCGCGATCGTCGGCGATCAGCACGTTGTAATTGTCGAGGCTCCAGCGCATCTGTTTTTGCAGGCCCGTGTCGTCCTCGACGATCAGCAACGCCGGTTTTCGGCCGCTCATCGAATGCTCCTGAGTTTTGCCGTGGCCCGCTCGGGACCGGCTTGCGATTCGTCTTTCCGTTTGCCGTTCGATTCGCTCGGCGACATTACGCGCATCGGCAACAGCACGCGAAAAGTCGATCCTTTGTCGGGAACGCTGTCGACTTCGATGCGGCCACCGCATTCACGCACGTATTCATGCGCCTCATAGGTGCCCAGGCCCATTCCAAGCCCGACCGCCTTGGCCGATTCGAACGGCTTGAACAACCGCGTGCGAATGAATTGCTCGCTCATGCCGCAGCCGGTATCGCTGATCTCGACAATCGCAAATTCGTTGTGTGCGTAAGCGCGAACATGGACATTACCGGCTTCTGACGTGGCTTCGATCGCATTCTGAACCAAGTGACCAATGACGCGCTGCAGACGCTCGGATGCAGCCATGACGAAAACACCCGTGGGCGCTCCGGTCAGGATTGGCGCCGGCCGCAAGCCTGCTTTGCCGGCGATCACCGAAGTCAGCGTGGCATCAAGCGCGATCGGCTGCGGCCGTTCGGCGCTCTGGCCGCGGCGCAATTGCAGCAGCAATCGCTTCATCTTGCCGACCGAGTTTTCGACCGTCGTGATCATGTCGTCCCGGAATTCCGGCTTGTCGCCGTGCTTGCCGGCGTTGGCCAGCAGCAGAGACAACTGCCCGACCAGGTTTTTCAAATCGTGTACGACGAACGCCGACATGCGGTTGAATGATTCGAACTGGCGCGCGACCAGCAGCG
>JBGTFJ010000129.1:0-5081 GCA_041747355.1 Burkholderiales bacterium | reverse complement strand
TGTCGAGGTGATCACTGGCCTTGTCGGGCACCGCTACTGGCCGGCGCACGAGAAGATGCACATCGTGAAAGAGAGCTTGATGCCCGGCGAGTCCGTCTCGATTGTCGCCAGGCGCAACGGCGTCGCCCCGAACTTGCTGTTCCGCTGGCGGCGCTTGATGGCCGAAGGGGGCGCAGACTGGATTGTCACGGCGAACGTGCGCGACCTCGGACGGGGTGAGCTACGCTTCGACCATCTGGCGGCCGGCGCCGCAGGGGGGTTCCTTGACCGATACGGGAATAAGGAGACCGAACGATGAGCGTGATGACCATCCGCCTGCCCGACGCCACTCATGAGCGGCTTCGCCAGCTCGCCCGCGCCCAAGGCGTAAGCCTAAACAAGGTGTTGGAGGATCTCGCCACACGGGCGCTGACTGAGCACGACCTCGAAGCCCGGTTCCGCGCTCGCGCGGCACGCGGTGAACGGACGGTAGAGCTGCCGCTGTTCGACGGGCTCGACGAGGCGGAAGCGGGGCAGGGGGCGTCGCGGTAGGGTCTAGGCCTGCCTTGGGACGCGTCTCAAATTGTGACGGTTGACGTCAACGCGACGTCATTCGCTCAAGATCCGAGGGAAGGCGGCGTTTCACCTCGACGTCGCAGCAAGTTCACTCTTTTGATGCGTTGGTAAGGTGACTCGAATTCGACACTTTGCGCCATCTCAATCCTGGGTCGGCAGAGCCCGGGCCAAGATCGTCTCGATCAGGCGCGCTTGTTCGGCATCCTGCGATTGCGCATCAGCCCGATTGCGTGCCGCTTCGGCCTCGCGAGTGCGCGCCTGCAACAGCACGCGATCGCGCTCGGAACTGGTCGTCGTCACTGCCTGTTCGGCCGCCCGCAATTGCGAGGTTTCGCGTGCGATCTTCGATCGCTGCGTCGCCAGATAGGCGTTGTGTTCGATCTGCGCCTGCTCGGCCCCGCTTTTCCACAGCCGCTCGGTTTCCTCGAACGCGCGCTCGGCCCGGTTCAATTCGACCGCGGCATTCTGCCCGACCTGCGGGTCTCCCGCGGCGGCCGCATAAGCAGCTCGCGCCTGTTCGACGGCAGGATTTTTTTCGGGAACGCTCGCGCAGCCGGCGACGGACACGACGGCGACCGCGAGTCCGGCAGTCCGGATTGTACTGATTTTCATTGATTTCTCCTTTGCCAGATCTGTTTGCAAAATCCATTACGCACACGACGCGGTTCCATCGCAGATCAGGATAGACGACGCGCAGACCGCGCGTGACTAAAACCAACGTCGTCAGGTCAGTACTAGTTGGATTTGCGCTCGATCTCCTCGCGCAGCACCTCTATACCCTGGCGCAGTTCGGCGACTGCGCGATTGGCCTTCGTCGAGCGCGCCTTGGTCTCGGCGAGCTTGGCATCGACTTCGGCGCGTTCGGCAAGGCGTCGTGCGGCAACATAGTTTTCGCGCTGAAACGCGGCGCGCGCCTCCTCGAGCTGCGCCTGCGCCGAACGAAATTCGACGGGCGCGAATTCGGGCGCTCCGGCGCTTTGCGCTTCCGACACAGCAGCGCGCGATAGCGCCATCTGGTCGGTCGGCGCCGGCACGCTCGCGCATCCTGCTGCGAACACAAGCATAGCCATAGCGCACCATGGTGTTGGGGCGAATTGCTGGATCATGTATAACTCCTTGATTAAGGCTCGACAGGGAGTGCCGATAATGCGAGACGAGCACGAAGCGTTCCCGCGAGGCCCGAAAAAAACCGCGCTAACACGGTTATTCAAGCAGCCGCATTTGTAAAACTTACTGCGGTTTTTTTTTCCAGCCGCACCAAGACTTCAACTGGGATCCGGCGCTCTGCACCAGGCTCTGATCGATCGTCGGAGCTGCTTGTCGGCTCGATGTTTCCGCTTTGGTCGCGCATATTAATTGCTTCCGGGGCCATTATCGCGGACCCGGAGAAACGAATGGAACCGCCCCGAAGCAGCACCAAGCTGAAGGATGAGGCAGCGAAGAAATCGAGCGGCGCCTTTAGACGTAAAGCCGGTCAGGCCGATAAGCCAGACATCGCAAGTCAGGTTCAGGCCGGCAAGAATGCGCAGCAGAAGGCCGCCCGGAGTGGCCGCAATGAAGGCAGCGATCAGGATCGTAAACAGAGTGTGATGGGCCTGTCGGAAGGCGCCGGCGACATCGATGCACAAGCGTTGCCCGGAACCGCAATTGCGGAAAACTCTGACGAACGCCACCAGAAGATATCCGCCGCGGCTTATGCGCGCGCCGAGCGCCGGGGATTCGAGCCGGGCAGGGAAGAAGAAGACTGGTTGAGCGCGGAAGCCGAATTGTATGGCGATTACACGCGCGATGGCGAGGACGAGGACGAAAAGCACGAACAACGGCACCAACAATAGCGTAATCAGAATGACAGTCAGTAAAAATTACAATGCTTTGTAAAAAAGACTGACCGGCGGCCTGCGAAGTTTATCTGTGTCGCGCGCTTTTGATCCTGCAAAGCCCGACCGGACCGCCCGCGTCATCGGTCTGTCGTTGCGACGACCGGCTTTATCTGGCTGCGGTGCGTTTTGCCGCTCATGAATAATTTATCAAGCCATGATCGGGGAGTTAGCAAAACCATATTCGAGGAGTAACGTATGAGCAAGTTATTAGGCAGAATGTTGGGAGTGCTGTTCACGGCGAGCTTGAGTTTTGGGGCGATTGCCGGGCAGCCGAATCAAAGCGCGTCCGACGGGGCGCAAGGAAAGCTGGCACAAGCCGAGCCCGCGAATTCACCGGCTAAGGACAACATAACCGGCAAGTCCGGATCGGACTACAAACAGCAACGCGGCGTGACCGACGGCTCGCCGAGTGGCTCGCGCGCCGAAGTGCAGGCCGGGTACAAGGCCGCGGTGGCAAACTGCAACAATCAAAGCGGGACGGCTAAAACCGATTGCATGAAAAAAGCGGCGAAACAGCGCGACAAAGCGATGTCGTCGATGAAGGCCGGAACCAAAAGTCAAACGGGAGTATCGGGTCGTGCTGGAACGGCCGCTGGAACCCATAACAGCGATTCGGCGCCGATCGGAGAAAAGCCGGGCAATCCAACCAGCCAGGGCTCTTCGGCGCTGGATCGGGAGAATAAAGATGCGAGCGGCGATACCGGCTCGAAACGAAAGTAGACACGTAAATGAAGCGATAGATCAGGGCGGAGTGGAATAGCGGAATACCCATCCGTAGCCGACTCGAAGCAGGGCTTGCCCTGCTTTTTTTTCTCCGCGCCAATTCGCGAGATCCAATGCAGATGCAAGCCATCGGACCCCGTATCTACAACCTGTTCCCATTGCTGTCGGGCAAGGTAAGCGATTGGTCGGCGCATCTGCCGCGCATCGCAGCGATGGATTTCAACTGGGTTTTTGTCAACCCGTTCCACTACCCGGGCTTTTCCGGCAGCCTGTATGCGGTCAAGGATTATCACAGGCTGCATCCTCTGCTGCAGGGCGACAGCAGCGAGAGTGCGGAAGTGCTGCTCCGCAAATTCGTGGATGATGCCGAGCGCCATGGCCTCGGCGTCATCATGGATCTCGTCATCAATCACACGGCGAAAGATGCCGAACTGGTTGCGAGTCACCCCGACTGGTATATGCGCGAAGCAGGTGGTGAAATCAAAAGTCCAAGCGCGATCGATCCTGCCGATGCGAATCAAGTGACGGTCTGGGGCGATCTTGCCGAGCTTGATTACGAGTCGAAATCTGACGAACTCGCGCAATACTGGGGCAAGCTGGCCGCGGATTATGCAGAGCTCGGCTTTCGCGGCTTTCGCTGCGATGCCGCTTACAAAATTCCCGGCGCGGTATGGGCGACGGTGATCGATGCGACACGTGCCAGATTGCCCGAGGCGCAATTTTTTGCCGAGACCCTCGGCGCCCGCCTGCCCGAAACGGAACAGCTGAAAAGCGCCGGTTTCGATTATTTTTTCAATAGTGCAAAATGGTGGGACTTCCGCGAGCCTTGGCTGCTCGAACAATACGAGATGTTTCGCAAGATCGCGCCTTCCATTGCATTTCCCGATAGTCACGATACCGCCCGGCTTGCCGCGGACACCAACGCCGACCCCCGCGAATCGGCGTTGCGTTATCTGTTCGCGGCGTGTTTTTCCAGCGGCGTGATGATCACGCAAGGCTACGAATTCGGCTTTCGAAAACAACTCGACGTCGTCCGTACGCGGCCGAGCGACTGGGAAGCGCCGGGTTTCGATTTGACGACCTTCATTCGCGATGTCAACGCCATGAAAAGCCGCGTGCCGGTTCTGAACGAGGAAGGTCCGCAGCAGCGGGTGACGCCGCCGGATTCGCCGATCACGGCGCTTTCGCGGCGCGGTCAGAAAACACCGGGACGCGTACTCAGCCTGCTCAACACACTGAGCGCATCCGACCACCAGTTCGGCGTCGATGCGATCAGCGGCGTGCTTGGCGCGAAGCGTGATTCGATCGAAGAAATCACGCCGGGACAGGCGCCGCAATCGTTCCGCGGTTCGTCCGAGATATCGATACCAGCCCGCGCGATGCGGATTTTTTACCGCCCTGACTAGGACAATGGAATACAGCGCAACACGCACCGTTTTCATCGAAAATGTGAGGCCCGAACTCGACGCCGGCCGTTATCCTGTCAAACGCGAGGTCGGCGACCGGTTCGAAGTGTCCGCCGATATTTTGAAGGAAGGACACGATGTGCTCGCGGCCGTCGTCCGCTATCGCGAAAAGGATAGCCAGGATGGCAAGAACGGCGATGGAGGGTGGCGCGAGACGCCGATGCGTTTAGTCGACAACGACCGCTGGAGCGGAAGCTTCGAATTGACGGCCAATACGCGCTATCTGTACACGGTTATCGCCTGGGCCGATGCGTTTTTGTCGTGGCGCAACGAGTTTCAGAAAAAGCTCGCAGCCGGCCAGGATATCAAGCTCGAACTCGAGGAAGGGCGCTTGCTGGTTGTCGACGCAGCGTCGCGTGCAGCAGCACCGTTCCAGCAGCAAATTACGCTGGTTCTGCATCAGTTCGCGGGGGCTGAACACGAGCAGCGCGTCGAACTGGCGCTGTCCGAGCGTGTG
>JBGTFJ010000128.1:0-3431 GCA_041747355.1 Burkholderiales bacterium | reverse complement strand
TCGTCCTGACCGCCGACCAGGTTGGCGTAAACGACCGCCATCCCGGTTTCGGCGATGCGGTCGCGAATGACCTCATAGCGCGAGCGCTGTTTCCGCATATGGTAAGGGGAGGCATTCAGCACCAGCAGCGTATGCGCGCCGGCCTGGCGCGCGCGCATCGCGGCTTCGTCTTCCCAGACATCGGCGCAAATATTGATGCCGAAGCGCACGCCCTCATGCTCGAACACGCACGGTTGGTCGCCCGCGCTGAAATAGCGTTGCTCGTCGAATACCGTGTAGTTCGGCAGCCTGTGCTTCAGGTACGTCGCGCTAATGCGGCCGTCACGCAGCAGCGACGCCGCGTTATAGCGTTTGCCGCCGACCTCGTGCGGATGACCCACAACAAGCGTGATGCCGTGCGCGTGTTCCGCGAGTTCCGTCAGCGCCCGTGCGCACGACTGGTAAAAATCCGGGCGTAACAGCAGATCTTCGGGCGGGTAGCCGGACAATGCCAATTCGGGGCTCAGCATGAGCGTGGCGCCCGCGGCTTGTGCGCGTTCGGCGAATTCGCGCAATTTGGCGCTGTTGCCGGCGATGTCGCCGACCGTGCAATTCGCTTGCGCGATGGCTATTTTCATCGCGGCATTATATCGCGCTCGTTCCGGCCCGGACCGGGGCTTCCGATCATTGTATTTTTTACATTTTCAGGCGCGCAGGTTGTCGCTCTTACAAAGCCGGTACCCGAACCTCCCGAGCGTTTCAGTGCCCCTGTTGCGTTGCAGCAACAGGGATGGTCTTTGCCTGAATCTCAATGCCCGAAATGACGAATGAAGTCCTCGATATAATGCATTCGTCATAAAGCGCTGAACGTTACTTACTTTACAAAGGAGAAATAGATGGCTTCAACTCCCCAAAAAATCACGCAAACCGCGATCAATGACACTATCGGTCTCACCGCGGTCATATTTCAGAATACGGCGTTACTACTTGACATTCAGGCCAAGCTGCGCGGAGCCTGCTGCAGGATCAGGCGCGTAATGCCAGCGCCATTTTCGGCACTCCCGATCTGTCGGATGCCCTGAACAAGGCGCCCGAAAATTTGTTCGAAACATCGGCGCAGCGCACCGTCGGCTACTTGCGGCAAACCAATGAGGTGGTATCGCAGTTGCAGTCCCAGATCTAGGAATTCGTTGAACAGCGTTCGACGGAAATCGCCGGCAACGTCCAGGAAAATATCCAGCATTCGATGGAGCAACTGCAGCAGGCGCAGCAGGAAGCCGCGGAAAAGGCGAAAGATGTCGTCAGGAACACTGCCGACAGCGCCGAGCGCGCGGTCAATCGCACCCAGACGCAGCCTCCACAGGGCAAGCGCTAAGACATACAGCAGATTATCGGCCCGGCGTCACGCCGGGTTTTTTGTGTCCGTGTCTTTTGCGCAGGATAGCGATGGAAATGCGAGTGAGACCTGAAGCGCCTGAAAGAAATGCCGCGCGTGCGGCGCGGCGATTCCGGAGTCGGCGGCTAAAAGCAGCGAGAATCAGGAATACCTGCAACACTTCTGCAGCGCCGATTTCCAGGCCAGATGGGCCGAAAAGGGCACGAAGGCGCAAGGTATTTTAGCGTCTTTCGATGTCACATTTACAAGTCGCGCAAGGAATCTGTGGTCTAAACGCATGATCTATTCGCAATGTTTAGTGGCATGGTGTTTGCCGTCAGTCAATCAACATTATTGATAAGTGAAGATCATGGCCTCTAAGCGTAAACCAGGTCGTACAGGCGAACCAGATAATCTCCATTCGCGCTCGATGCAGGCTGGCAAGAGGCGGGCGGGGAAAAGCGAGGCGGGCATAGACGATAGCGCCACCGCGCGTGACCCCGACCGCAATCCGCCGGGCAGTATCGAAGCGATCGACGAAGTCGATGCAGGAAACAGCGTTCTCGGTTCGGACGAGGCTGAATCGCGGGGGAACGATGGCCCGGCTCGTCCTCGCACCGCCGATGTTCGCGCTAACGCCAGAGGCAGTCCGGACAAGCCGGGCGGCCGTTATTGATAAGGCGTTCGACTGCTGACACGATGCGATGCGAACTTCATTGCCCGGCTCGCCGCTGCAGGCAATGACCCGGCGAGTGCGCCGAAATTTGCGAGCGGTGCCCGACGATCGCGCGCGTGGCCGATGATGCGTAATACCTTTTCGAGAGGAGAAAGCCATGGCCACCGCCATCGAAATTCAGAACAATTTCCCCCGCCGCCCGCTGCTGCCGATGGTACGCTGGAGCGCCATCCTCGCCGGTCTCGTGGTCGGCCTCGCGACGCACATGCTGCTGACCTTGCTCGGCGTCGCGGCGGGGCTCACGGCAGTCGATTCGATGGCGTCAGACGCTGTCGGCAACGTTCCCGTCGCCGCCGGCATCTGGAATGGACTCGCCATGCTGATTGCAGCTTTCGTTGGCGGTTTTATAGCGGCGCGCCTGTGCGGTTTATCGCGGCTCAGCGATGGTTTGCTGCACGGCTTCGTGTCGTGGGGCGCGACGACGTTGTTGCTAGTCTATTTGACGACGACAGCGGTGACCGGCGCGATCGGCAGCGCGTTCGGCCTGATCGGTCAAAGTGCGCAAACGATAGGTCAGATAGGTCAGACCGTCTCCCGATCCAGCGCGCCGGCCGATAACGGCTTGGCGGACGCTTTAGGCTCACTGCTCAAGGGGACCGACAATCCCGATGCAGGGAGGATCAGCACCGAATCCCTGGCCGAAGTGCAGCGCCTGCTTCGTGCCGGCGATCGTCAAGGCGCCATCGACGTAATGGTCAAACAGATGGGGTTTTCGCAGGAACGCGCGAATCAGGTTGCCACGCAGGCCACAGCTTTGCTCGGGAAAGCGACGCCGCAACAGGCGCGCCAGACGGCCGATCAGTCCGTGTCTACCTTGGCCAAAGCCTCGTGGTGGCTGTTCTTCGGGATATTGCTGTCAATGGTGCTCGGTATTGCCGGTGGCGCGGCTGGCGTGAAGTCGCTGCACCTGCGCAGCCACAGCGGGCAGGGCCGGTGGCGGGCGAGGACCTGATCTTCGAACCGCGATCGAGCGATGCCGTTGACTGCGCGGCATCGCTTTTTTTCGCTGCGCTTTTCACGGGATCGCCAAGCGTCGGTCTAGCCGGCGGCTTTCAATAACACCACCACGGCGCCACCCCCGCCATCGACTCCGCGTGCCTGACAAAACGCAAGTATCTCGTTTCGCTGCATCAACCAGTTTGAAACTTTCTGTTTGAGCACCGGTTCGCGGTTTTTCGAGCGCAGGCCCTTGCCGTGGATGATGCGCACGCAACGCACGTCGCGCCGGCCGCACGCGTTGAGGAATTCGGCTAGCAGCGGGCGCGCAGCGGCAACGGTCAGACCATGCAGATCGAGCTCATCCTGTATCACCCAATGGCCGCGTCGTAGCGCGCGCAATAC
>JBGTFJ010000127.1:0-2292 GCA_041747355.1 Burkholderiales bacterium | reverse complement strand
AAGGCCGTCGGCGTCTCGTATGTGGATACGACGACCCGGCAAGGGCGCGAAATTCGGGGCAAGCACATTCTGATCGCCGCCAGCCCGATTGAGACCGCGCGCCTGCTGCTGAACTCGAAGTCCTCGAAGCATCCCGACGGCCTCGGCAATTCAACCGGCCACGTCGGCAAGCATCTCACCGACATGGGCGCAATCGGCGGCGCCGGGTTGCTCGATCGGCTGGCCGGAGAGGCAGGTGACGATGCTGGCCGGCTTGCCATTCAATACGCCGAGAAATTCATCGTCGACATTGGCGATCGGTTTTGGCGATGGAATGCCGTGCCGCGAAAGGTGCGCCATCAGGTTCAGATAAAACGGCAGCTCAACGCGTTGCAATTTCTCGAACAAGGTCAGGACGAATTTGCCGTGCGTGGTGGTGACGAAGTAATTCGTGTTTTCGATGCCGGCGGCAATCCCCTGTCGATCGAGCAGGGCGCCCAGCGAATAGTTTTGCAGCCAGCCGGCAAGCTGCTCAGCACTGACTTTGGTAAAAACGGACATCGGCAGATCGAACCGGCGCTGTCGAACGACAATCGCCCGGAAATCAGAATTGATGAATGACCCACATCGGCGGACTGACGCCGCCGTCGAGCACGTCGCTGCGGCTGAAGTTGCCATCGCCTTTGCGGTCGATCAGGTAATACGGTACGCCATGCCGCGGAGTAACTTTCACCAGATACAAAATGCCGTTGTAACGGAATTCCTCAATGGTATTTTCACCTCGCTTGATGATGGTGACTTGTGGCTCGAGATCGCCTTCCGGTGGAATGCCGGGCGGAGGCGGGGTCGCTTCCGGCAATGGTTCGAGCTCAGGCGCCGATTCCTGCAGCGGCTCAGGCGGCGGGTTTGCTTTTTTCTGCGCGAGTGCGGAAGCCGCAAGTAGCATCATCAGCAAAGCTGGGAGCGCGCTGCGCATAGGGTTTGGTTCTTGTCGAGAGGCCGTCAGTTTATCACGGGCGACTGCGGCGGCACCCCGGGGAAGCGCCCTGTTCGCGGCACGCCCGTCCGAAACTCTGCCGTGATACCGCGAAGATAGTTAAAGAACCTGGATTCCCGCCTGCGCGGGAATCCAGGTGAACAAGGTGTTCCTACAGATTCAATTGCAATTCGCGCTCTTCGGCGGAAGGTTCGAAACCCCGACTTTCGTAATGGTCGAAAATCGCCTCGACGATGGCTTTCGGCTCGTCGATGACCTGGATGAGATGCATGTCTTCGGCGCTGATCATGCCCTCGCCGACCAGCGTCGTTTTGAACCAGTCGAGCATGCCGCGCCAGAACGGCGCGTGGACGAGGATGATCGGGATCCTGCGGCTTTTGCCGGTCTGGATCAGCGTCAGCGCTTCGGTCAACTCATCGAGCGTGCCGAAGCCGCCGGGCATCACGACATAGGCGGATGCGAATTTCACGAACATGAATTTTCGCGCAAAAAAATGACGAAAAGTCTGGCTGATGTCCTGATAAGGATTGCCGTGCTGCTCGAACGGCAACTGGATATTCAGGCCGATGCTCGGTGATTTGCCGTAGAACGCGCCTTTGTTGGCCGCTTCCATGCTGCCCGGGCCGCCGCCCGAGATCACGGCAAAGCCGGCGTCGGACAACTGGCGCGCGATCTGTTCGGTCAGCTCGTAATACGGATGCCCTTCCGGAATGCGCGCACCGCCGAAGATGCTGACCGATGGCCGGATCGGAGACAGGCGTTCGGTCGCCTCGACGAATTCTGCCATAATCCCGAAAACGCGCCACGACTCGCGCGCCGACCACGGTTCTTCGAGCAGTTCCGGTGCGACGATTTGCGGCAATTTGTCCGTGGTTCTCACGAGTCCTTCCTTTTTGTAATGAGACATTTCGCGCGATATCCGGCGCGCGTGGCGTCATGACAACGCCGCCTGCGAAGACGCTCCTGCTCGTTGACGGCTCGTCGTATCTGTATCGCGCGTATCACGCGCTGCCCGATTTGCGCACGAAGCAGGATGAGCCGACCGGCGCGATTTACGGCGTCATCAACATGCTGCGCAAGTTGCGCACCGATGTGCCGGCCGATTATATCGCCTGCGTGTTCGACGCCAAAGGCAAGACCTTCCGCGACGATCTCTACCCCGCATATAAAGCGACGCGCGCGCCGATGATGGATGACCTGGCGCGCCAGATCGAACCACTGAACGAGTGCATACGCGCGCTGGGCTGGCCGCTTCTGACCATCGACGGCGTCGAAGCCGACGACGTGATCGCCACGCTAGCGTGCGAGGCCGAGCG
>JBGTFJ010000126.1:0-9175 GCA_041747355.1 Burkholderiales bacterium | reverse complement strand
GCAAGCCGGCGACCTTCATGTTCTTGGTGACACCAAATTCCTTGGCCGCCTTCATCGCGTTGGTGAAGTCGCCGCCGGCGTTGGCTAACCCGAGGATCTGCGCCTTGGATGCCTGAGCCTGCAACAAGAACGCCGAGAAATCCGATGCGTTGAGCGGATGGCGGACCGTGCCCGCAATGGTGCCGCCGTTGGCTTTCACCACCGTGGCGGAGTCGGTTTCCAGCGAGATGCCGAAGGCGTAGTCGGCGGTCAGGAAGTACCATTTCTTGGCGCCGGCCTTCACCAGCGCGCTGCCGCCCACCTTGGCCAGGGCCACGGTGTCGTAGGCGTAATGCACCGTGTAGGCCGAGCAGTCTTCATTGGTGAGACGGGCCGAGCCGGCGCCGATCACGATGAATGGGCGCTTCTTCTCCGAAGCCACCTTGGACATGGCTAGCGCCGTCCCAGAGCTGGTGCCGCCCATCAGCATCGACAAGCCGTCCTTGTCGATCCACTCACGGGCTTTGGAACTGGCGACGTCGGCCTTGTTCTGGTGGTCGGCGGTGAGCACTTCGATCGGCCGGTTCAACACCTTGCCGCCAAAGTCCTGCACCGCCCACTTGACCATCTCGGCGCCGGCAGGGCCGTCGATGTCCGCGTACAGGCTGGACATGTCGGTGATGAAGCCGATCTTGACCGGTCCGGTGCTGCTTTGCGCAAAGGCGCCGGCAGTGCCGAAGCCAAGGGCGATGGCCGCGATCAGGGGTTTGAGAAATGACTTGAATTGCATGATGTCTCCTGGGTAAAAACTGAAAAACGAAACAAAAAATAGGATCTTTAAACGCCGAGAAATTCCTGCAGCATCGCCTTGCTCGCAGACAACTCGGCCTGCGCGAACTGTTTGACGATCCGGCCATGCTCCATCACATAGAAGCGGTCAGCCAGGGGGGCGGCAAAGCGAAAATTCTGCTCGACCAGAATGATCGTATAACCCTTCGCTTTCAGATTCGTTATAACCCGGCCGAGCGTCTGCACGATGACCGGCGCCAGGCCTTCGGTGATTTCGTCGAGCAGCAGCAATTGCGCGCCGGTGCGAAGGATGCGCGCCATCGCCAGCATCTGCTGTTCGCCGCCCGATAAGCGCATGCCGGGGCTGCGCCGGCGCTCGGCGAGGTTCGGAAACATCTGGTAAATCTCGTCGATCGACATGCCCCCGCCAGCACCCGCCGCATCGACTTCGGGCGGCAGCATCAGGTTTTCCTCCGCGGTCAGGCTGGCGAAAATGCCGCGCTCCTCCGGGCAATAGCCGATGCCGAGGTGGGCGATCTTGTGCGTCGCCGTGGCGATGATCTCGCGGCCGTTCAGGACGATCGAACCGCTGCGCTTGCCAACCAGGCCGAGTATGGATTTCAGCGTCGTCGTGCGGCCGGCGCCATTGCGCCCGAGCAGCGTAACCAGCTCGCCCTTGTTTACCGTGAAGTTGATGCCGTGAAGGATGTGCGATTCGCCGTAGAACGCGTGGAGATCTTTGACGTGCAGCAAGGCAGCGGCGGTCGCGGCGGTCGCGCCCCCCGGTGCCATGGCTTGCTCAGTGCGCAGTGCCGACATAGGCTTCCAGCACCTTGGGATTTTTCGAGACTTCCGAATAGGGCCCTTCGGCGAGCACGGCGCCGCGCTGCAGAACCGTAATGGTATCCGACAGATTGGCGACTACGCTCAGGTTGTGTTCGACCATCATTATGGTGCGATCGGCTGAAACTTTTTTGATGAGCGCGGTGACGCGCCCGACGTCTTCGTGCCCCATGCCCTGCGTCGGTTCATCGAGCAGCATCAACTCGGGATCCAGCGCAAGCGTCGTCGCAATTTCCAGAGCGCGCTTGCGCCCATAAGGTAACGACACGGTTTCGATATGGGCGAATGCCGTCAGATCGACGGCTTCGAGCAACTCCATCGCACGCTGGTTCAAGTGGTCCAGCCATTTTTCCGAACGCCAGAAATGGAAGCTCATGCCCAGCTTGCGCTGCAAACCGATGCGCACGTTTTCGAGCACCGTCAGATGCGGGAACACCGCGGAGATCTGAAACGAACGGATCACGCCGCGCCGCGCGATCTGGGCCGGCTTGTCCGAGGTGATGTCAACCTCGTTGAATAAAATCGTGCCGGCGCTCGGCGCGAGGAATTTGGTCAGCAAATTGAAAACGGTTGTCTTGCCGGCGCCGTTGGGGCCTATCAGCGCGTGGATGCTGCCGCGCCGTACCTTCAGATTGACGTCGTTGACGGCGACAAAGCCCTTGAACTCCTTGGTCAGCTTGCGAGTTTCAAGTATGGTGTCGCCAGTCATGCGGAGTGTGATTCGTCAGCCTCTTGGTCCAATAAACGCGAGATCGCGGATCGAGTTCCAGTGCTAGAATCGTCGGCGCGGAGAAGGCTAGAAGATGCTCTGTGAAACGACGGATAGTCCCGAATCATGTTAATGGCGTTTACTGCCTTTCGCAATATGTTGAGGAAGATTTGAACGAATTTAATGTCCTCCGCATCGTGGAAAGTCGGTATGACCGCAACGCGCTGCAAAACCGTGACCGCGGCCGATGTCGATTCGCTCGGCGCGGATCCGCAATCCGTGCATTTAAACGGCCCCACGACCACGAGGAAGCACGCGATTGCGGATGGTATGGCGGAGTGCGATCGGGCGGCGCAATGAATACGAATGAACTAAGCCGCTACGAAGCGTGCCAAAATTATATCTAACAAGAGGAGAAGAACATGGGTAAATCGATCGTCGGTTTGGTGAATACGTGGGCAGAAGCCGAAAAAGTCAAACAGGCGCTGACCAGCCAGGGTTTCCGAAGCGATGAAATCAAGAGCGGCTTCGACAATCCCGACGGCCAGCAGGGGAACTATCCGGTCGGCGGCGATAAGGACGCAGTGGATCCGGGCGCGCGAAAAAGCGGTAAAGGCGCCGGCATGGGCATGATCATCGGCGCCATTATCGGCGGCATCGCCGGATTTGCGATTTCGCTGATTCCGGGCTTTCTCGACACGATTCCAGCTATCGGCTTCATTCTGGCCGCGCTAGGCGCCGGGGTCGGCGCCTACACGGGCTCGATGGTGGGCGGCGTTGAAAAAATGGGCAGCGAAAAAGAAAACGCCAGCCTTCAGAAAAAGCCGGCTTCCACCGGGGAAGTGTTCATCGCCGTCAATGCTCGCGATAATCAGGCCGAGCAACTCGCGATGAAAGTACTGCGAGACACCGGCGCTCGCGACGTGAAGCAGCATTCGAGAGACGTTTTCCAGGACGTCAAGGCGCAAGGTTCCAAAAGCAACGAAAAGATCGTCAAGTAAGCGCGCCGCTGCGCCATAGCTAACGTCTAAATCAGGTTTCATTCCGCGCGCACGAGGAATCCAGAAGTGTCTGACTACCTGCCTGCGCAAACCTCTGGATCCCGCTTTCGCGGCAATGACGGCGATGAGACTCGATCAGAGCTTCCCCCAAGCGTTCTCAGATCTTTTTTGCCTGCTCGCGCAACCGAAATTTTTGAATTTTACCGGTCGAGGTCTTGGGCAGCGGCCCGAATACGACGTTTCTCGGCGCCTTGAAACGCGCCATGCGATCGCGGCAAAACGCGATAATTTCCTGCTCAGTTACCGGGCCGGCATCGTTTTTCAAAGTGACGAACGCGCACGGCGTCTCGCCCCATTTGTCGTCGGTTTTGGCGACGACCGCGGCTTCGAGCACTGCCGGATGCCGATACAGAACATCCTCGACTTCGAGCGTCAGGTCCATCCATTCCGGATGTTTGGCGCACACTGCCGCCGGTCCGTAGGTTTCGGTCAAGCCGTAGACATGCGTCAGGTTGAAACCCATGCGCTCCATACCTTCGATAACCGCGGCCGGCGGCGCAGCACCTGCCACCAGAGCCGCAACGCCCGCGATACCTTCCTTCCATTGCGCAGGCGCGTTGATCAAGGTGTTATGCACGATCGGCGCGCCGCAATAATGCGTGACTCCGTGCTCGCGCATCAGATCGAATATGACTCTGGCATCGACGCGGCGCAGACAGACGTTGGTGCCGGCAGCGGCCGCGATGCTCCACGGGAAACACCAGCCGTTGCAGTGGAACATCGGCAGCGTCCACAGATAAACCGGGTGGCGCGGCATGCCCCAGTCGAGAATGTTGTTGAGCGCGTTCAGATAAGCGCCGCGATGATGATAGACGACGCCCTTCGGATTGCCGGTCGTGCCTGAGGTGTAATTCAGCGAAATCGCGTCCCATTCGTCGGCCGGCGGCGACCACTGAAATTCCGCGTCGCCTTCCTCCAGAAACGCTTCGTAATCCTGCTCGCCGAGCCGCCTGTTTGCCTGATACGCCTGCTCTTCCTGCAAATCACCGGCCGCCAGGCGTTTGCCAGCGAAATAGTCCGAATCGTCGATGTCGATCACGAGCGGTTTGTCATCGAGCAAAGTCAGCGCCTTTTCGATGACCGGGGAAAACTCGCGCTCGGTGAGCAACACCCTGGCTTCGCCATGCTTCAACATGAACGCGAGCGTCTCGGCATCGAGCCGGGTGTTCAGCGTATTCAGCACCGCGCCCGCCATCGGCACGCCGAAATGCACGTCGAACATCGCTGGTATATTCGGCGCCATCACCGCAACCGTATCGCCGGCTCCGATGCCGCGCTTTTTCAGCGCCGAGGCAAGGCGGCGGCAGCGCGTGTAGGTTTCCTGCCAGGCGATTCGCCGATTGCCGTGAATGGTTGCGATGCGATGCGGATAAACATAGGCGGCGCGTGCGAGAAAGCTTAAAGGCGACAGCGGAACATAATTCGCCGGATTTTTGTCGAGCCCTGTTTTGTAAGCGTCAGACATCTTCTCCCTCCTTTGCTCTTGATTCTTGCCAGTCATTCCAAATGAGGACGGATTCGCGAGTCCGGTCCGATTCGCCGCTCATTCGCCCGGAGTATGCACGTCGTTCTTGCTGACACCTTCCGCCCCGGTCTTTTCCGCCGCACATTCCTCGTCGCCCTCGTCCGGCGTCAACCCTTCCTGCTCCAGATCGAGATTCTCGACGAACGCCAGCTCGACCAGAATAGGAAAGTGGTCGGAGCCGAAGTACGGCAGCCGGGCGAGATTCACGACCGCGAAATGATCGCTGTGAAACAGGTGATCGAGCGGCCAGCGCAGAAACGGATAATTTGCATGAAACGTGTTGTACATGCCACGCCCGACGCGCGGATCGAGCAGCCCGCTGATTTTCCGGAACAGCCGCGTCGTCGCCGACCAGGCAACGTCGTTCAGATCACCGGCGACGATAACCGGAGTGTTGGTTTCCGACTCGGCGACGCTTTTCGCGACGGCGATTAGCTCGGCATCGCGCTCCGAAGAACCGGGATTTTCGGTCGGGCTGGGCGGTTTCGGGTGCACGCAATGCATCCTGACGCGACGTCCCGACGGCAGCACGAGCAACGTGTGCATCGATGGAATATCGGGTTCGACGAGAAACTGGACCGCGTAGTCCTCGAGTTCGAAGCGGGAGTAAACGTGCATACCGTAAAGATTATCGAGCGGGCATTTCATCGTATGCGGATAGTGGCGCTCGAGCACGTCGAGCCGGTTCTGCCACCACAGGTCGGTTTCAACCGCGATGATGACATCGGGTCGCGCGTCCTCGATGATGCGCAACAGGCCAGCCGCGTTGCGGTTCGACATCAGCACATTGACGCCCATGATACGCAAGGTATCTTTCGGATCGGGGTGGCTGACCGACTTCACTTCCTTGCGATACAGCCGCGTATGCGGAACTATCCACCATGCCTGATAGACGAGACAAGCGACCGTCAAGACCAACAACAGCCAAGACCCGCGTCGCGTCCAGTCCAGCGCCAGCAGTTCGATCGGCAGCAAAAGCAGCGCGACCGCCGCGTATTGCAGACGCGGGAAATCCTGCCCGCGCACCCACCAGGCTTCGTAGCGCCAGATCGGCAACAGCGTCACCAATGCCAGAAATCCGACCCCTGCTGCGAGCAGCCAAAACGCCATGTTTTCTTCACCTTTGCTCGCCGACGCGCTCGGAACCCACGCCGAATCGCCCACCCCATCGCGTTACAACGGGACTTCTTTCGACGTCCGCTCCGGATCAGGCTTCGCTTGCGAAAAGCGTGTCTGATGCCAGCCGAAAAAAATAAGCGAACCAGGTCGCGATGCCGGCGAACTTGGTTCCATCCTCGAGCAGGTACTGCCCCCTGAATTCTCCAGGTATCAAATCGATCGCCGCGGAAACCACGAACAAAGACAGCGCCACGGCCAGCGGCATGTAGTCGCTGGCCAGAATGTGAGCGCGAAACCAGTATAGATAAAGTGCCGCGCCAACGCCGTAAACGGCGATGATACCCTTCTGCCTGATGCCGAAATATTCCGGAATGACGAGATGCAATTGCATCAGATCATCACCTAGCATGACCAGAGTGAACAAATGCCGAAGCCAGGAAAAAAAGCGCCACGCGGGACACGCGAACATGCTCCCTCAATATCGCATAAACAAGGAAACAAATCGCAGCAGCACCCGCCCACAATACGATGCCGAGATTGGAAATCAGTCCGATATAAAAGCCGGCGTTTGAGATATACGTTGCGTCGCGCGTGAGATTTCGCACCGGAATGTCGTAGAACAGACTCGCGGGAATAGCGATCGCGAGCATGAAGAGCCACGAAATGCCGGCGATTGCCAGCGCGCGAAAAGCAGATCGTCCGCGCGCAGCGTTGATTGTTGTCGAGCTCATGTACCACCCCTGGAGTAGCGGTTAGCGGATTCCCTCGACCGCCTGTTCGATCCGCTCGACTGCGATGACTTCGATGCCCTCGATCTTCTGCTTCGGCTTGTTTGCCTTCGGAATGATCGCGCTGGTGAAACCGAGCTTGGCCGCCTCTTTCAATCGCTCCTGACCGCGCTGCACCGGCCGCACTTCCCCGGCTAATCCCACTTCGCCGAACACGACGAGTTTTTCCGGCAGTGGCTTGTTCTTCAGCGAAGACACTATCGCCAGCAGCACCGCAAGATCGGCCGCCGGCTCGCTTATCCTGACGCCGCCGACCGCGTTGACGAACACATCCTGATCGAAGCACGCGATGCCGGCATGCCTATGCAGCACGGCAAGCAGCAGCGCGAGCCGGTTCTGTTCGAGCCCGACCGACACCCGGCGCGGATTCGGTGCATGCGCTTCATCGACGAGCGCCTGAATCTCGACCAGCAACGGCCGTGTGCCCTCCTGCGTGACCAGCACGCAGGAACCCGCGACTTGCGTGTCGTGCTGGGACAGGAACAGCGCGGACGGTGTGCTGACGCCTTTCAGCCCCTTGTCCGTCATCGCAAACACGCCAAGCTCGTTGACCGCGCCGAAACGATTCTTGACTGCCCGCACCAGCCGGAAACTCGAATGCGTATCGCCCTCGAAATACAGCACGGTGTCGACGATGTGTTCGAGCACGCGCGGCCCGGCCAGCGTGCCTTCCTTGGTCACGTGGCCGACGAAGATCATGCTAATGCCGTTGCTTTTCGCATAGCGCGTCAATTGCGCCGCGCATTCGCGCACCTGTGCGACGCTGCCGGGCGCCGATTGCAGGGCGTCAGAGTATGTGGTTTGGATCGAATCGATGACAGCGACCTGCGGCTTGTGCGCGCCCAACATCGCGAGGATTTTCTCGAGCTGAATTTCGGCGAGCACCTGCGTCGCGCTGGCATTCAACGCAAGCCTTGATGCGCGCAGCGCGATCTGCTGCGCCGACTCCTCGCCGCTCACGTAGAGCGTCTTGCGCGCTTCCGCCATCCGGCACAGCGCCTGCAACAGCAGCGTCGACTTGCCGATTCCGGGATCGCCGCCAAGCAGCACGACACCGCCCTGCACGAGGCCGCCGCCGAGCACGCGGTCGAATTCGGCGATACCGGTCGGATGCCGGCTTTCTTCGGTCGCTTCGATCTCGCTCAAGCTTTGCGGCCGCGCGGCGCCGGCGATTGCGCTATAGCGATTGCCGCCAGTCGCTTCTGCAATCGACTCGACCAGCGTGTTCCACGCCTGGCAATGCGGGCACTGGCCCTGCCACTTCAGCGCTTCGCCGCCGCATTCGGTGCATGCGTAAATCGACTTCTGCTTTTTCACGGCGTCGCCGACTTCAGGTTTCGATGACAGGCACGCGCGGCGCCAGCGCGCACAAAAGCTCGTAGCCCAGGGTGCCGGCTTTCTGCGCAACCTCATCGACCGCGATGCCCTCGCCCCACAGCTCGACCGCGCTGCCAACGCCGGAGTTTGGCAGTGTCGACAGGTCGACGCAGAGCATGTCCATCGACACCCGGCCCAGCGTTTGCGTACGTTGCCCGTCGACCAGCACCGGCGTTCCGGTGGGTGCAAGGCGCGGATAGCCATCGGCATAGCCGCAGGCGACGATGCCGACGCGGCGCGTGCCGTCGCTGCGGTAATTCGCGCCGTAACCAATGGCGTCGCCGCTCTCGAGCTGCTGCAAGGCGATGATCTCGCTCGACAAGGTCATCGCCGGTATCAAGTCGAATTCGTCGTGAGCGCGATCCTGAAATGGCGACGCGCCATACAACATGATGCCGGGCCGCACCCATTCCGCATGCGTCGCCGGCGCACTCAGAATCGCCGCGGAATTCGACATGCTGCGCGGCAATTTGAGATCGCCGCACAGGCTATCGAACTCGGTCAGCTGCATTGCCGCACCATCGGCCGTGTCGGCGCTGGCGAAATGCGTCATCAGCATTATATCGGCGATCAGCCGATTGGCTTGCAGCGAGCGCAGCGCCGCGCTGAACGCGGAAGGCTTGAAACCGAGCCGGTTCATACCGGTATTGATTTTCAGGAATACGTCGATCTTCACCGGCAACCAGGCCGAAGCCAGCATCGCGATTTGCTCCTGATGATGGATGACAACGGTCAAGCGATTTTCCGCGATTACCGGCAATTCGTCGGGTGCGTAAAAGCCTTGCAATAAAACAATGCGGCGGCGAAACCCCGATTCGCGCAGGCGGATCGCTGCATCGAGGTCGAGCACGGCAATCCCGTCGGCGTCCTGCAACGCGCGCGCGGCGCGCAGCAAACCGTGGCCGTAGGCATTGGCCATGATCACCGCGAGCACCTGCGAGCGAGGCGCATAGCGACGCACGATCAGCAGATTGTGCGCGAGGGA
>JBGTFJ010000125.1:0-1833 GCA_041747355.1 Burkholderiales bacterium | reverse complement strand
CGCTCTGCTCGAGCGCGTTGGCCGCGCGTATGCGTTCGACGGCGATGCCTGCCAGGTGCCGCACGCTATCGATGACGCGCCGTACCTGGGCGTCGGGTTCGCGGCGCTCACGGTAATAACCAGCCAGCACGCCCAGCGTTTCACCCGTCGAAGACACGACCGGCGTCGACCAGCTTGGGAACAGCCCGTGTTGAATGGCGACATTGGCGTGGGCTCCACTGGAGATAGCACTTGAGCCGTGGCCGGCAATTTCCGTAATCTGTTCCCTGAACCAGCCGATACTGCCCGTGCCAACCGGAAGGTTTTGGATGGCGCGCCGATAAGCGGCTGGCAGGTTGGGGCCGGCGGCGAGATCGAGCCGCGTTTCTTCGCCATTCAGCAATTGCAACGAGCACAACATGCCTCTGCTGAACTGCTCGAGGGCTTGCACCAGCGCGTGCGCGATTTTGTCGAGCGGCGTGCCGCGCGCGATCATCTGCATCAGGCTGTTTTCGGTCGCCAGCATGCGCTCGGCAAAATAACTCTCGGTGATGTCGTGGGCGTCTACCAGAACCATCGCTTCGCCGGTAACCGGATCCGGAACACCGCGGGCGTCGACCTGATGCCAGCGCGGTCCCTGGCGCGTCGGCAGCGGTGTCGAGGCGCTGTAGACTTCGCCGCGCGCAATAACGCGCAGCGCGCGCTCGGCCTCCTTCGCGCCGCCCAGATGTTGGGCGAGATCATTGCCGTTGGCTGCCTCGTTGGAAGGGCCGAACGCGTTCGTTGCGGCCGGATTGCGCATAACGGCAACGCCGTCTTTACGATGCAGCGATACCTTCGATCCGGTATGCCGCACGACCTCGATGCCGCGCAGCAGCGACGGCGAAACAAGCTCCGCGTCGAGCACCAGCGCTTCGTGCAGGCAAGCGAGCCGGCCATCCTCGAGCACGATGCCGCTGATCGTCATCAGGCAGTTGACCGGCTCGCCGCTGAATGGATACAGCGTCCAGTCGCGTTTGACTTTTTCACCGCGGTGCACTGTTTCCATGACGCCTTCGAAGCGCCGGGCAATGTCCGACATGTTGGAGAAATCGCGCTCGAGCAGGGCATCGAGTGTTTTTGCCCGCCACAGTGCGCGCGCCGATTCGTTGGCCCAGCGCATCCGCGAGCGTTCCGGATCGAATACGAAGATCGGCGTCGTCAGCTCCTGGAATGCGGAAAGCATCGGCCACGTTAAAAGCGAATGAGTGGAAGGATTCAATTCTGTTCGCGGTGGAGGTGCTGCGTTCAAAGTTGCTCGGTCAAAGTTGATGCGGATTATCCTCTGTTCAAGCGTGCCGCGATAGCGCAGAGCCAAGGCCGCGTCGGGCCCGATTCAGCGGTCCACCGTGATAAACTCGAAGCTCGGCAAGGCGCTCTGGCCGGTCGGCTTTTCCAGTTATAACAAAGGCATAAAGCATGGCAGGCAATTCTCTAGGCACATTGTTTCGCGTCACCTCGTTCGGCGAAAGTCACGGTCCGGCGATAGGTTGCGTGGTCGATGGCTGCCCGCCCGGCATGGCGCTCAACGAGTACGACATTCAGACCGAGCTCGATCGTCGCAAGCCGGGCACATCGCGCCACGTCACGCAGCGGCGGGAATCGGACAGCGTTGAGATCCTGTCGGGCGTATTCGAAGGGAGAACGACGGGCGCGCCCATCGCGCTCCTGATCCGCAACGAAGATCAGCGCAGCCGCGATTACGGCAATCTGGTCGACACTTTCCGGCCCGGCCACGCCGACTACACGTACTGGCAGAAATACGGCATCCGTGATCATCGCGGCGGCGGCCGCGCATCGGCGCGCGAGACCGCG
>JBGTFJ010000124.1:0-2125 GCA_041747355.1 Burkholderiales bacterium | reverse complement strand
GGCTTGTCGGTTGCGCGAACGGCGCGCTTCCCGAGTATGGTGACGCGAATCGATGGAACGGCTTCGCGAGAAAGCAGGGATGGAAGCGCCCAAAGCGAAGAAGCGCTATTGAGCCAGATTCGCGCCGTCACGCCGGGCTATCCTCTGCGCGGCCAAGTCAAAATTGCCGGCACGCCATTTACCGAGAGCCGCAACGCCGAAGCCATTCCGGCGCCGGGAACAGTCTGGGTCGACGACAAGCTCTACAACCGCTTGCAGCTCGAGGTCGGCGATGCCATCAAGGTCGGAAACGCCCGCCTGAATGTCGCCGCTGTCCTTTTGCAGGAGCCCGACGCGGCAGTCGGATTCATGAATCTCGCGCCGCGGCTGGTTTTGAATTACGCAGATTTGCCGGCGACTGGCCTGATCCAGCCCGGCAGCCGCATCCGCTACCAGCTACTGGTCGCTGGCGAGGCGCAGGCAGTCGACGATTACCGCGAATGGGCGGCAGCGCGCATAGGTCTCGGTCAACGTATCGAAAGCATCCGCGATGCGCGGCCCGAGATACGCTCGGCGCTGGAACGCGCGGGTTCTTTTCTTGGCCTGGCTTCGCTGGTCGCCGTGATATTGGCGGCGGCGGCGGTCGCGCTTGCCGCTCGAAGATTTTTACAGCGCCATCTCGACGGCTGCGCGGTTATGCGTTGTCTGGGTGCGAGTCAGGGGCGCATCCTGCACCTCTACGTCCAGCAATTCGTCATCCTCGGCATCGTCGCCAGCGCGGCCGGCTGCGTGATCGGCTACGCTGCGCAATACGTGCTCGCCAATTTTCTCGGCTCGTTCGTGGCAGCCGAATTGCCACAGGCTTCGTTGTTGCCGGCGTTACATGGTTTCGCCGCCGGTTTGTTGCTGCTGCTCGGCTTTGCCTTGCCGCCGCTGGTGATGCTCGGCAAAGTGCCGACCTTGCGCGTAATGCGCCGCGAGCTCGGCGCGCCGGGCGGTATCGGCGTACTCGGCTACATGCTGGGCTTCGGTGCGATCAGCGCGCTGATTCTGTGGAAAGCCTACGATCTTGCGCTCGGCCTGTACATGCTCGGCGGTTTCAGCGTCGCGCTGGTTGTGTCGGGCGTTCTGGTCTGGTTGTTGCTGAAACTATTGCGCGGTGCAAATAACGGCGGCATCAGTTGGCGCTACGGCATCGCCAATCTGCGCCGCCGCGCGCTAGGGAGCGTGATCCAGATCGTAGCTCTCGCGCTCGGTATCATGGCGCTGCTGGTGCTGACTTTGATTCGCGGCGATCTGCTGAACGCCTGGAAAGGTAGTTTGCCCCCTGACGCGCCGAACCGTTTCGTGATCAACATCCAGCCCGATCAATTGCAGCCGCTCGGCGAATTCTTCGCCGCACAAGGGATTTCGGCACCGCAGTTTCATCCGATGGTGCGCGGCCGCCTGACCGGAATCAACGGCGACACGATTGGGCCGGACGAATATGTCGACGACAGGGCCAGGCGGCTGGTCGAACGCGAATTCAATCTGTCGTGGGGGCAGGAACTGGCCGACGACAATCGGCTGATCGCGGGCCGCTGGTGGGACGAAATCGAGGGCAAGCAGGGCGAAGCGTGGTTATCGGTCGAAGAGGGAATTGCCGAAACGCTGAATATCAAACTCGGCGATACGTTGACTTACGACATCGCCGGCCAGACCTTGCAGGCCACTGTGGCCAGTCTGCGCAAGGTCGACTGGGATTCGTTCCGCGTCAATTTTTTCGTGCTCGCGGCACCCGGCGTGCTCGACGATTATCCGGCCAGCTATGTCACCAGTTTTCACTTGCCCCCGGAACGTTCCGGTGTGCTGAACGATCTCGTCAAAACTTTCCCGAACATGCTGGTCATCGACGTTGCCGCAGTCGTGACGCAAGTGCAAAAAATCATGGATCAGGTGGTGAGCGCAGTCGAATTCGTGTTTCTGTTCACGCTCGCATCCGGTCTCGTCGTGCTGTTCGCGGCACTGGCATCGACGCAGGACGAGCGCGTATTCGAAGCCGCGATCATGCGCGCGCTGGGCGCGAGCCGGCGCCAACTTGCGAAAGCGCAGGCTGCGGAGTTCGTGGCAATCGGCGCGCTGGCTGGCTTGCTGGCTGCCGCAGGCG
>JBGTFJ010000123.1:0-4137 GCA_041747355.1 Burkholderiales bacterium | reverse complement strand
CGTCGTCAGCGACGGGCAGAAACTGCAGCATCTTGCGCGCCTGCTGCGTGAGGTCGACGGTAACGGCATGGTTTATTGCGCGACGGTCAAGGACGTTGACGCGATTACCGAGCAGCTCGGTAATGCCGGATTCAATGTCGTCCGTTATCACGGCAAACTGCCAAGGCGCGAGCGCACGGAAAATCAGGACCGCTTCACGGCCGGCTATCCGAAGGCGGTGATCGCAACAAATGCATTCGGCATGGGCATCGACAAACCCGATATCCGCTTTGTGATCCACTACGATTTCCCGGCCAACCTCGAATCGTATTACCAGGAATCCGGCCGCGCCGGGCGCGACGGCACACCGGCGCGCTGCATCCTGCTCTCCGATAGCGGCGATCGCCGCACGCAGTTGTTCTTCATGGCCGGGCGCTATCCACGCATCGAAGACATCGTCTGCGTCAACCACGCGTTGCAGGATTTGCGCGCGAACGAAACCGCGGTGGCATTGGCTCGCATCCAGGACGCGGCGAGCGAAATTGCCAATACCAAAGTCCGCATCGTTCTGGCGATGATGAAAGATCTGGGGCTCGTCAGGGAAAGCCGCGGCGCGAAGTTCAAGCTGATGTCGTCGCCGGCGCAGCCGTTCGACGTCATGCTCGAACATTTCGAGCAGAAGGCCGAGAACGACAAGCGCAAACTCGAACGCATGATGTTGTATGCGCAAACGGCGCGCTGCCGCTGGAAAGTCTTGCTGGAGTATTTTGACGAACAGGTCGAATGGGGAAAATGCGGCCATTGCGACAATTGCCTGCGCCCGATAGTGGCCGTCGCGGAAAACAGTTTACAAGTCGAAATGCCACGGCCAGAACATGTGCCGCCGCACTTTCGAATCGGCGACAAGGTCAAGCTGGCGCGGCATGGGAACGGCGTTATCGAGCAGGTCGAAGGTGAGATCATGACCGTCGCGCTCGGCAAGGGCCAGACGCGGCGCTTCCACAGCGATTACATCAAGAAGCTTCAGGGAAGCTCCGAATAAGTTTTTATCGTCTCGTCCAACTCGCGCGGAGAGCAAGTTTCCGCAGGAGCCATGCCGGCTTACCGGATATACCAGGACAGATTGCCGCGCTGCCAAGGTCAAAGCGCTGTCGATGACAATGGATGATTTTTCGAAACGGCGATCACATTCAACGAAAGGGGAATTCATGGCTGTATTCGATTTCGATGTGTTCACCCCCGCGCAGATTGCCGAGAGGGTCGAGGCAATCGGTGTGGCGAAAGCGCGCTTGCCGCTTCTGGCGATGGCGATGCTCGGCATGGCCGCAGGCGGCTTCGTCGCATTGGGCGCGCTCTACTACACGCTGGTGATCAGCGATGCTTCGCTATCTTTTGCCGCGGCGCGCCTGCTCGGCGGGCTGGCTTTTTCGCTGGGACTGATTCTTGTCATCGCCGCTGGCGCCGAAATGTTCACTGGCAACAATCTGCTCGTCATGGCGTGGGCCGATCGACGCATCACGACGCGCGAAATGCTGCGCAACTGGGGAGTCCTTTATGCGACCAACGGCTTCGGCGCCGTCGGCCTGGCGCTGCTGGTGTTTTTCTCGCACCACGGCGACATGAACGGCGGGGCGATCGCCGCGCAATATGTGAAGATTGCCGCAGCGAAAACGTCGCTGACGTTCATGGAGGCGTTCTTCAAAGGTGTGCTGTGCAACCTGTTGGTGTGCCTCGCGGTGTGGCTGGCGCTTGCCGGCCGGACGCTGACCGACAAGATACTCGCGATCGTATTTCCGATCTCGGCCTTCGTCGCGGCCGGCTTCGAGCATTGCGTCGCCAACATGTATTTCCTCGCGATGGGGCTGCTGTTGGAGGATAGCGTACAGACTGTCGCTGCCCCGTCACTCGGCCTCGCGGGAATTCTCCGCAACCTGATTCCGGTCACGCTGGGCAACATAGTCGGCGGCAGCCTGATGATCGCCGCCGTTTATCACGCGATCTACAACAAGGCGCTGCGAAAGCCACGTTGACAACAAAACCGCCGGCGTATACAATGTATTTGTTGTATACAAGGTTAGGAAATGAGCGAACCAATCACGCTGAGGCTGGATCCAGACCTCAAAGCGCGTCTCGATAAGCTGTCCAGGGCGACGGAGCGCAGTCGGGCGTTTTTGGCTGCCGAGGCGGTCAGACAATATGTTGAATTGAACGAATGGCAGATCGCCGCGATCGAGGAAGGCGTCCGTGAGGCGGATCAGGGCAAGCTCATCGATCACGCAAAGCTGAAGGCCAAGTGGGAGAAACGGCTTGCGGTTGCGCTGGACAAAGCGCGCTGAACGCGATCTCGACGAGATCGCGGCTTATATCGGAATCGACAGCCCACCCGCGGCGGCACGCGTCATTCTGGAACTCATAGAGCGGACCGAAGCTTTGCCGCGGCAGCCTGCAATCGGTCGTCCCGGCCGCGTCACCGGAACCCGTGAACTCGTCGTGGCAGGCCTGCCTTACATCATTCCTTATCGGGTGCGCGGCAATGACATCGAGCTTTTGCGCGTTCTGCATACCTCACGCCGCTGGCCGGAAGATATCTAGGAGCACTCCAGTATCACCCGCGCTTTTTGTAGACCCGACGTCAGTCGTTCCGCATTCTTGACCGGAATCTTCCGATCGCTCCGGTTTTGCAAATCATCGGCAAGGCTGTGCAAGCCCGCGCACGCTTTTTTGTTGTCGCTGTCGGCTGCGGCGCGTTCTATGTTTTCCAGCCTGCCGATCAGGACATCCAATAGGCGCGGCGGCAGGAATTGCCGCAGCGTTTGCAGCAACTGGAACAGGATGTCGGAAATGACCAAACCCTGCACCGCACCGAACTCAAAAGCGCCGGCGTCGCACACAGCGCCGCCCACGCCGTCACCGTTCACTGGCCGCACGAAGTCGCGCTGATCGCGATTCGAGCAATTGAAGAACGAAACGCCGGTCGCGCTTGAATTGCCAGTGCCCTTGTCGATTGCCGGGCTGTCCGATTGCAGCGCGTGGGTGCGCGTCAGCCCGCCGTTGCTCCCCAGCGCCGAAAGCTGCGCATCGAGCGGTGAATTGACGCTGCCGTCGGCGATGCCGACCTGATCGAACGCGGTGTTGCCGGTGATGGTATCGGCTATATTGCAATTGTCATTGCTGATGCCGACCAGATTGCCGCGGAACGAGGTAAACAACGCATCGGGCGTCGAAGCCGTGACCTTGCTCCAACAATCGGGCGAGTAGTCTGTCTGGAAGCGGCTGCGATTATCGGTGTTGCCGGCGAGTATCGAATTGCCCATGCTGAGATTGCCGGCGTTGTAGATGCCGCCGCCGAAGGTCAGGTTGTTGTCGCCGCCGCCGACGTTTGCCTGGTTATCGGTGATTGTCGAGAAGGCGATCGCCGCGTCGCCGAAATTCATCAGCGCGCCGCCGCGCGCATCGGCGATGTTCCCGCTCAGCGTGCTGTTGGTTATGCGCAAGGTGCCGCCGGCGTTGCGAATCGCACCGCCGCGACACGCGGAATTGCCGCTGATCGTGCTCTTGTCGATATCCACCGTCGCGTCAGTGAAAATCAGGATGCCGCCACCGGATGAGGTCTGCCCGCCGCAACCGCCGAGCGGCAGCGTGTTGCCGCGTATGGTGCTGCGGCTCACGTCGAGCGTGCCGCCATTGCTGATGCCGCCGCCGAATTCGTTGCTGTCGTTGTTTTCGACGACGCTGCGCGACAGGTTCAGCGAAGCGCCTTCGGAAATCTGTACGCCGCCGCCTTGCACGAACTGGCCACCGCGGCCGTTGCGGATCGTTACGCGCGAGATGTTTGCGATTGGGCCGGCGCCTATGCCCGATTCGAAGCTCAGGCATGCGGCAAAGCCGAGGCCGCCATCGCCGTCATCGACAAACACATCGATGAACGCGCCGGTCGCTCCGTTGTAGCGCAACACCTGCCCGGTGTGGCGGCTGATCACGTACAGATTGCCGTCGGGACCGAACGCGATGTCGGTCGGGCCGTCGAGCCCTCCTGAACCGGCCGCGACGAAGGTATCGACGAAGGCGCCGGTCGTGCCGTTGTAGCGCAGCACGCGATCGTTGCCCTCGCTCGCGACATACAAACGGCCGTCGGGGCCGAAGGTGAGTCCGCGTGGC
>JBGTFJ010000122.1:0-2059 GCA_041747355.1 Burkholderiales bacterium | reverse complement strand
TATATCTTGTCATCGACAAAAACCCGTCTCCGCTCGCGGCGGTATATGAATTTACGCCCGACTCCGGTCTTGCCGAGATGGAAACGCGCATTCGCGTCCAGGAATACAGTCACGTACGCGTCATCGCCGAGATGAGCGATGGCCAACTGCATATGGATTCGAAATATGCCAAGGTATCCGGCGGCTGCACACAGCCGCCGAATCGCGACCAGGCCAAACACCGGGCCGAACTCGGCACCATGAAATTCCGCCTGCTCGATAAACCCGTTGCGGGCCAGACGCATCCCGTGCAACTCACAATCCCTCACCCCAACAACACCGGCATGGAACTGGATCAAATCACGGTCATGTACATTCCGCCGCACTACGTTTCCAGATTGGCGGTGACGTACTCGGGCAAACCGATCCTTTCCGCGGTGATGGATTTTTCGATCAGCGAAGACCCGTATCTGCGCTTCAACTTCGTGCCGGGCGACAGCGGCGAGCTGAAGGCGGAGATCGAAGACTCGAAGGAGATGAAGTTCAGCCACGCCATGCCGGTGGAGGTTGGCGGGCTTTAACGCTCATCCCGCTCCCGGCTCAAAAGCGTGCTGGGACAAGCTTCGCGGGAATGACAAACTCGCGGGACGAATCGCGGCAAACGACTCAGGGTTGACGCAGTTGCAGGATTACCGCGCTGGTCCCGTCATCGCTCATCGACGGTTTTTTCGGCAGGTCGTTCAGCGTGTCATGCAACTTGAAAACGCTGTCCCACATCATTTCGCTGATCCGAACGCAAGCCCCCAGCGGCGTAACCGCGCGTCGGCGTTCCATGTCGATGCGGAATTGCAATCCGCGCAAGCGTCGTTGAGAAGCGATGGGCGCCGACGCGATCAGTTGCTCGATCGCTGCCTGGCGGCGGCGCTCGAATTCGGCCTTGTCGTGTTGCGCGAGATGCGCCCAGGTGTCGAAGTCAAAAGCCATGACGTCTTCATGAAGTTATCCTGAATTTTTTCTAGCAGCATCCGTGCCGGCTGGGATAAACAACAGAACTTCATGAGCTTGCCGATGAAAACATGGTAGCGATAGGAACGCCTTGTAAATAAAGACGACATGGCGATTTCACGTCAGCGCATTTACAACGGCACTGGCGCGCCGGGCCGCAAAGCGGGGAATCGCGCCATCAGTGTCCGGGAAATATCCGAACCTCGGCCTTATACGGCTGCTTCAGCCAGCCTGGGATTTCGGGCTGAAGTGTAACGTGCTCGATAGCGAATTTGTCGCGCAGCATGATGCGCAGGGAATCGAGCAGGCGCGGCCAATCGGCCAGATCGTCGAGTTCGAGATGCGCCGACAGGGCAATCTGGCCGGAAGAAATATTCCAGATATGCAGGTCGTGAACGCGCCGAACGCTGGGCACGCCTGCCATCGCTGCGCCGACGGCATCCATCTGCAAACCGGCCGGGACGCCTTCCATCAGCACGTGCAGCGCTTCACGCAGCAGGCGTATCGTCGAAATCAGTATCAGCCCGCCTATCAGCACCGACAACAGCGGGTCGATCGGCAACCAGCCGGTGAAATAAATCACCGCGCCCGCGACGAGGGCGGCAACCGAACCGATCATATCGCCGATCACATGCAGCAACGCCGCCCGCGTATTCAGATTGCGCTCGCCGCGGCTCACGATCAGCGCGACGACAATGTTGACAGCAAGGCCGATGGTGGCAATGACCATCACACCGGCGCCGGCAACCGCCTGCGGTTCCAGAAGCCGGGACACGGCTTCGATCACGATTAGCGCAACCAGCGCCAACATGATCACGCCATTGATGAAGGCGGCGATGACTTCCGCGCGCACCATGCCATAGGAATGGCGCTTGCTCGCCGGACGTCGCGCAACCCGGGCGGCGAGTGCGGCGATACCGAGGGCGGCGCTGTCGGACAACATATGGCCGGCGTCGCTGATCAAGGCCAGCGAGCCCGACCACAGGCCGCCGATCAGTTCGACGGCGGCAAAGACCAGTGTTAGGACGAGCGCATAACCGAGGGCGCCGGCCCCGGCGTGACTGTGATCGTGGCC
>JBGTFJ010000121.1:0-6707 GCA_041747355.1 Burkholderiales bacterium | reverse complement strand
AACGGCCGGTGTGTTTGCCAGCCCTGAATTGACACGAAATACGATTCCAATCAGAATGACCGACTTTTCGGTCGGGCAGGGTCGCAATGACTTGGAGCCAGTGGTATGTCGCGATTATCCGGTTGTCGCGCAGCACTTGGCATGGCTACAGCAATTTTCGCCGGCGCGGGTGACAGGTTCTGGCGCTTGTGTTTTTGCTGCATTCCCCAGCGAGCAGGAAGCCCGGCAAGTGCTCGCCCAACTGCCGCTAACGATGCAGGGCTTTGCCGCACGCGGACTCGATCATCATCCGTTGCACGATTTCTAGCTTCCTGGGATTTCTTTTTTTGGGGAGTCGCCAAGTGGTAAGGCACCGGATTTTGATTCCGGCATTCGTAGGTTCGATCCCTACCTCCCCAGCCAAATAACACATCGTTAATGACATCCGTTTTGGCCTCTCGACTTACAGGATCTGGACTAAAACGCCAACCGCTGTCGGGCAATGAAGTTCCAGACAGCTTGATGGTATTTACCGGCAATGCCAATGTCCTCCTCGCTGAGGAAGTCGTCAAAGCCCTGAATATCCGGCTGGGACGGGCCAAAGTCGGCCGCTTCAGCGACGGCGAAGTCATGGTCGAAATCCTCGAAAACGTTCGTGGTAAGGACGTTTTCGTGCTGCAGTCGATGTGCGCGCCGACAAACGACAATTTGATGGAAATCCTGGTCATGGTCGATGCGTTGAAGCGCGCGTCGGCGGGCCGCATTACCGCCGCGATCCCGTATCTCGGGTACGCACGCCAGGATCGCCGGCCGCGCTCCGCCCGCGTTCCGATTACGGCGAAGGTCGTCGCCAATATGCTGACCAGCGTCGGCGTCGACCGCGTGCTGGCGATGGATCTGCATTCCGACCAGATCCAGGGTTTTTTCGATATTCCCGTCGATAACGTCTATGCCCTGCCGATTTTGCTGGGCGACGTCTGGAAGAAGGGCTACAGCGATCTCGTCGTGGTTTCGCCCGACGTCGGCGGCGTGGTGCGTGCGCGTGCGCTGGCCAAGCGGCTCGAATCCGATCTCGCGATTATCGACAAGCGCCGGCCGGAAGCCAACGTCGCCAAAGTCATGAATATCATCGGCGATGTCGACCAGCGCAATTGCGTGATCATGGACGACATGGTCGATACCGCCAATACGCTTTGCGAAGCCGCGCTCGCGCTGAAAAACGAAGGCGCGGCGAAGGTCATGGCGTACGTCACGCATCCAGTTTTGTCGGGCAAGGCGATTGAGCGCATTGCCAGATCGGTGATCGACGAACTGGTGGTAACCGACACCATCCCGCTGACCGAAGCCGCCAGAAAATGTCCGAAAATCCGCGTGCTCAGCGTCGCCGGACTGCTCGCCGAGACCATGCTCAGAATCAGTAACGAGGATTCGGTCAGCTCGCTGTTCGTCGAATGATTTTTGTCTTAAGGTCAACAAGCATTCGCCTGCTGGTCGCCGCCCCGCAGTAACGTAATTCAGGAGAAAAAAATGGCAATCGAAGTCAGCGCAACACAGCGTAAAGCGTCTGGTACGGGCCCGAGCCGCCGCCTGCGCAACGCGGGCCGCGTTCCGGGCATCATTTACGGGGCAAACAAGGCCGTGCAAAGCATAGAGCTCGATCACAACTCCTTATTTCATCAGTTGAAGCAGGGCGCGCTGCAGGCGTCGATTCTGGATCTGAATCTCGAAGGCGGCAGCGAGCAAGTGCTGCTGCGCGATGTGCAAATGCATCCGTTCCGGCCGATGGTGCTGCACGTCGATTTCCAGCGCGTATCGAAGGACGAAAAAATCCACATGAGAGTGCCGCTGCACTTCGTCAATGCCGATATCGCGCCGGGCGTGAAGCTCAGCGGCGGTATCGTCAGCCATGTGCTGAGCGACGTCGAAGTCAGTTGCCTGCCTGCCGATCTGCCGGAATCGATTGAGGTCGATCTGGCCAATCTCGCGCTTGGCGACTCGGTGCACCTGTCGGAACTGGCATTGCCGAACGGGGTCGAGTTCATCGTGCTGGTCCGCGGCGAAGATCCGGTGGTAGCGACGGTTAACGTGCCGCGCGTGGCGGTTGTCGAGGAAGAAGAGGAAGCAGCGGCAGCGGCGCCTGAAGTGGCTGCGACCACCGAGACCGAGAAGAAAGAGCCTGAGAAGTCGGACAAGAAGACCTGAGGTTGAGGAAGAAAACCTGACTACAGGCTACTCGAGAGCGCCAGAGCCCGCCGCCGTCGCGGCGGGCTTTTTTATGATTCAAGTGATGAGCAAACATGAAACTGGTTGTCGGCCTGGGCAATCCGGGCAGGGAATACGAGCACACGCGGCACAATGCGGGCTTCTGGTGGCTGGCCCTGCTCGTTGCCGAGGAAGGCGTAATGATGAAACACGAAACGCGTTTCCACGGCACAGTCGGCCGGGTCATGCACGCCCAGGGGGAATGCTGGCTGTTGCAACCCGATACTTTCATGAATCTGAGCGGTCGCGCCGTCGGATCGCTCGCCAAATTCTACAAAATAGAACCCGAACATATCCTGATCGTGCACGATGAACTCGATCTGCCGCCGGGCGCCGCGAAGCTGAAAAAAGGCGGTGGCGTAAGCGGCCACAATGGCTTGAAAGACATCGCAGCGCTACTCGGCAGCCGTGATTTCTGGCGCCTGCGATTGGGCATCGGCCATCCCGGCGATCGCAGCGCTGTGATCGGCTTCGTGTTGAATCCGCCGCGCCCGGAGGAAGCGGGGCTGATTCGCGATGCCATGGCAAACAGTCTCCATGTCTGGCCGCTACTGCGCGATGGGCATACCCAGGCGGCGATGCTGAAGCTGCATACGAAAGTGAGCGAACAGTGAACAGCGAAAAGGAAACAGAGGTAACCGCCGCGCTCGTTCAACCATTTCGTCCTTACAGTTCATCGTTCGCCCAAACATGAAATGCGGCATTGTCGGGCTGCCCAACGTCGGTAAATCGACGCTGTTCAACGCGTTGACCAAGGCCGGGATCGCCGCGGAAAACTATCCATTCTGCACGATAGAGCCGAATATCGGCATCGTCGAAGTCCCCGATGCGCGTCTCTTGAAGCTCGCCGAGCTGGTCAAGCCGCAGAAAACGCAGCCGGCGATCGTCGAATTCGTCGACATCGCCGGGCTGGTCGCGGGTGCCTCGAAGGGTGAGGGGCTCGGCAATCAGTTTCTCGCCAACATTCGCGAGACCGACGGCATCATTCATGTCGTGCGCTGCTTCGAAGATGACAATGTCGTACATGTGGCGGGTGCGGTCGATCCTGTCAACGACATCGAAATCATACACACCGAGCTTGCGCTGGCCGATCTGACTACCGTCGAGAAAGCCGTCATTCGCAACAACAAGTCGGCGCGTAGCGGTGACAAGGAAGCGGCCAAAATGGCGGTGCTGCTCGATACCATCGGCGCGCATCTGGATCAGGGCAAGCCGGTGCGCAGCCTCGCGCTCGACAAGGAGCAGTCGGCGCTCGTGAAAACCCTATGCCTGCTGACCGCGAAGCAGGCGATGTATGTCGCCAACGTCGACGACAAAGGGCGCGCCGATAATCCGCTGCTCGCCCGCGTTCAGCAATTCGCGGCTACCGAAAACGCGCCGGTCGTCGCCATCTGCGCCGCGTTAGAAGCCGAAATCGCCGATTTGCCGATCGAGGACAAGCAAGTGTTTCTCGCCGACCTCGGCCTCGACGAACCGGGCCTGGACCGGCTCGTGCGCGCGACTTACCAGTTACTCGGCCTGCAAACCTATTTCACCGCTGGCGTAAAAGAAGTGCGCGCGTGGACCATACACAACGGCGATACCGCGCCGCAGGCCGCCGCCGTCATTCACACCGATTTCGAGCGCGGCTTCATACGCGCCGAAGTCATCTCCTATGCCGATTTCGTCGCGTGCGGCGGCGAGCAGAAAGCCAAAGAAGCCGGCAAGATGCGCCTCGAAGGCAAGGAATACGTCGTCGAGGACGGCGATGTCATGCATTTCCGTTTCAACGTTTGAGCGCTGAAGGAGGCTCTGATAGGTCCTCCGTTCGTGGTGAGCTTGTCGAACCATGAATGGAGAGGCGCTGACTCAATCAATTGCGATCGCCATTCCACACGCTCAGGGCGAACGGCCCGGATCAGAGGGTCGCTTATTAATGGTACATTTTCGCTGCTTCGATCGAATACGCCTTGCCTCACCTCCCGTTCTTTTAATTTTCCTCCCGCAGCTTTGAGCAAGATCATCGCAGAACTCGTCGTCGCCAGCAGTAATCCCGGCAAACTGTGCGAAATCTCGCGCATTCTGGCGCCGCTGAACATCGAAGCCACGCCGCAATCGGCTTTTGCCGTTTCGGATGCGGAAGAGCCGCATCCGACCTTTATCGAAAATGCTCTCGCCAAAGCGCGGCATGCCAGCGCATCTTGCGGTCTGCCAGCGCTCGCCGACGATTCCGGTATCTGCGTCAACGCTCTCGGCGGCGCGCCCGGCGTTCACTCAGCGCGCTATGCCGACGCGCCGGGCCAGCCGAGGTCCGATGCGCGCAATAATCATCGGCTACTCGAAGCGTTGCGAGGTATCGAAGACCGCGCGGCGCGTTACGTCTGCGTGATGGTGCTCGTCCGCCACGCCGATGATCCGCAACCGATGATTGCCGAAGCCGAGTGGCACGGCATGATTGTCAGAGAGCCGCGCGGCGCCAACGGATTCGGCTACGACCCGCTGTTCCTGATCCCCGGGCTAGGCAAGACCGCCGCCGAGATTCCGCTTGAACAAAAAAACGCGCTCAGCCATCGCGGCCGCGCGCTAATGCTGCTTGTCGAAAAGCTTGTCGGGAATCGCGTATAAGGAATAGGGGATCGGAAACCCCTTTGTTTACCGATCCCCGATCCCGATCTCCGCTGCCTAACCATGCTCCGCACGACAAAAATCTTCGCAACCACAGACCCGGCCCGCAGCGGCGCTGAATCGCCGCCGCCGCTCGCACTGTATGTTCATATTCCGTGGTGCGTGAGGAAATGCCCCTACTGCGATTTCAATTCACACGAGGCGCGCGGAGAAATTCCGGAACGCAGTTATGTCGACGCATTAGTCGCGGACCTGGCGAACGCTTTACCGGAAGTCCTCGGCCGCAAAATTGTCAGCGTTTTTTTTGGCGGCGGCACGCCCAGCCTTTTCTCGCCGGCGGCCATAGAGCAGATTCTGCTTGCTGCAAACGCGCGCCTGCCGTTCGCGGACGATATCGAGATCACCCTGGAGGCGAATCCGGGAACCGTCGACGCGGTTAACTTCGCCGGCTTTCGCGCAGCCGGCGTCAATCGCTTGTCGCTCGGTATTCAAAGCCTGAACGATGAGCATCTGCGCGCGCTCGGCCGAATTCATGACGCCGGCCAGGCAAAGCGCGCGATCGGCGTCGCCCGACAGCATTTCGATAATTTCAATCTCGATCTGATGTATGGCCTGCCCGGGCAGAGCGTGGATCAGGCTCTTGCAGATATCGCTGCTGCGCTCGACTACACGCCGCCGCACCTCTCGGCCTACCATTTGGCCCTTGAGCCGAACACGCTGTTTCACAAGTATCCGCCAGCCTTGCCATCCGACGACGACACCAGCGCGATGCAAGCGGCCATTGAGGAAACGCTCGCGGCGCACGGCTATCGCCATTACGAAACGTCAGCTTTCGGGCTGCCGGGCAGGGAGGCGCGGCACAATCTGAATTACTGGCAGTTCGGGGATTATCTCGGAATCGGCGCAGGCGCGCACAGCAAAATCAGCTCGCACGGTGCGATCGTTCGCCAGATGCGTCACAAGCAGCCGCGCGCGTATATCGAGCACGCGTTGATTGGCGCCGCGGTTCAGCAGCAAAACGAAATCACCGCGCGCGATCTCGCTTTCGAATTCATGATGAATGCGCTGCGGCTGAACCATGGCTTCGCGCCGGATTTATTCGAGCAACGCACCGGCTTGGCTCTGACCGCGATACGAGCCGAGCTCGACGAAGCCGTTCACCGCGGGCTGCTCGTGGTCGGGCCCGAGCGTATCGCGCCGACGCCGCTCGGCCGGCGCTTTCTGAACGACTTGCTGCAAATTTTTCTCCCTTGAGTAATCAAGGGAAATGCCGCGCTGGGCAATGGCTATCGACGCCTGAAAATCAAATCCCAGACACCGTGCCCGAGCCTCAATCCGCGCTGCTCGAATTTGGTCAGCGGCCGATACTCGGGGCGCGCGGCGAAATCGTTCGCGGTATTGGCAAGCCTGGATTCCGTGCGCAGCACGGTGAGCATTTGCTCGGCATAATCCTGCCAATCGGTCGCGACGTGCAAATAGCCGCCGGCCTGCAGGCGATCCGAAAGCAGCGACACGAATCCGGGCTGTATCAGGCGGCGCTTATGGTGACGCGACTTTGGCCACGGATCGGGGAAAAAGATGTGCGCCCCAGAAAGCGACTGCGGCGCGATCATGTGCCGCAGAACTTCGACGGCGTCGTGCTGGACGATGCGCACATTCGGCAGCCGCGATTCCTCGATCAGTTTCAGGAGACTGCCGATGCCGGGGGTATGAACGTCGATGGCGAGGTAATTGGTTTCGGGATGAACTGCTGCGATTCGCGCGGTAGTCTCGCCCATGCCGAAACCGATTTCGAGCACGGTGGGCGCGACGCGGCCGAACGCGCGCTGCATATCGATCGGGGTATGGGAATAAGCGATGCC
>JBGTFJ010000120.1:0-4001 GCA_041747355.1 Burkholderiales bacterium | reverse complement strand
CGTGAAGTTTGTCCTCGGCGGCTCAGGCCACATCGCCGGTGTCGTGAATCCACCGGTCTCCGAGAAATATTTCTACATGACCAACCCGGAATTACCCAGCGACCCCGAACAATGGACCGCGGGCGCCGAACAGCATCCAGGCTCGTGGTGGACTGACTGGCAGAAATGGGTTGCGAAATTCTCGGGAGAGAAAGTCGCAGCGCGCATCCCAGGTAAAGGCAAATTGAAAGCGCTCGAAGATGCGCCGGGGTCTTATGTAAAGTTTCGGCTCGATGCGAAAGCAGCCGGGCAATAGAAAAGCCGTTAGTTCGATCGGGAAGGGGTGCCAAGCGCCGAAGTGGTAGCTCTCTCTCAACACGTTCGGGGTGGAACACCGCTGCCAATCGATCCAGCCAGCCCTCGCGGCCAGCACCTCCCATAATCCAGGATAACTGGCAGTAGCACTGCATCCAGCGAAGTTCCAGGAGGATCGTTGATCGCCAACGCGCTTTGGCAACGCGTGACTGCGGGGCTATAATCGATCGTAATCGTCTCCCCGATTTATCCTCCAAGCCTCGCACATGGCAGCCGTCGTTCCCGACCCCGAAGCCAATCCCGGCCTAAACCCCGATTCCGATCCGCAGGAAACCCAGGAGTGGCTGGCAGCACTCGATTCCGTACTCGAACGCGAAGGTCCGGAGCGCGCGCATTTCCTGCTCGAAACGCTGGTCGACAAGGCGCGCCGCTCAGGCGCGTATATCCCGTACAGCGCCAATACCGCCTACATCAACACGATTCCGCCATCGCAGGAGCAACGCGCGCCCGGCGATTACGCGCTCGAACAGCGCATACGCGCGATCGTGCGCTGGAATGCGCTGGCGATGGTCATCCGCGCCAACAAGGAGGGGGGTGATCTAGGCGGGCATATCGCGAGCTTCGCATCGATGGGGACGCTGTTCGGCGTCGGCTTCAATCACTTCTGGCACGCGCCTTCCGATGAACACGGCGGCGATCTGGTTTTCTTCCAGGGCCATTCGGCGACCGGCGTTTATGCGCGCGCGTTCCTCGAGGGCCGCATCACCGAGGAACAGCTGAAAAATTTCCGCCGCGATGTCGACGGCAAAGGTGTGACATCGTATCCGCATCCGTGGCTGATGCCGAATTTTTGGCAATTTCCTACGGTATCGATGGGGCTTGGCCCGCTGATGGCGATTTATCAGGCGCGCTTCATGAAGTACCTGCAGCACCGCGGCATCCTCAAAACCGAGGGCCGCAAGGTGTGGGCATTCATGGGCGACGGCGAGATGGACGAGCCTGAATCGAAAGGCGCGATCGGCGTCGCCGCGCGGGAGAAGCTCGATAATTTGATCTTCGTCGTCAATTGCAACCTGCAGCGGCTCGACGGACCCGTGCGCGGCAACAGCAAAATTATCCAGGAACTCGAAGGCGATTTTCGCGGCGCCGGCTGGAATGTCATCAAGCTGATCTGGGGCTCGTATTGGGACCCGCTGCTGGCGAAAGACAAGAAGGGAATTCTGCTGAAACGCATGGAAGAGGCAGTCGACGGCGATTACCAGAATTACAAGGCCGCGAACGACGGCGCTTACGTGCGCGAACACTTTTTCGGCAAGTATCCCGAGCTCTCGGCGATGGTCGCCAACATGACTGACGAGGATATCTGGCGCCTGAATCGTGGCGGCCACGACCCCCACAAGATCTACGCCGCGTATTACGCCGCGACTCACCACACCGGCCAGCCGACCGTCATTCTCGCCAAGACCGTGAAGGGTTATGGCATGGGTGAAGCCGGCGAAGGGCAGAACATCACGCATCAGGCCAAGAAGATGGGCGAAGCCGCGCTGAAGGCATTTCGCGACCGCTTCAATATCCCTGTCGCCGACGATGTGATCGCGCAGGCGCCGTTCTACAAGCCGCCCGACGACAGCCCGGAAATTCAATATCTGAAAGCGCGCCGCGCAGCCCTCGGCGGCTATTTGCCCAGCCGGCGCGCCAATGCGCCGAAGTTGCCGGTACCGCCGCTATCGGTGTTCGAAGCGCTGCTGAAAAGCTCGGACGAACGCGAGAACTCGACGACGATGGCATTCGTGCGCATCCTCGGTCTGCTGGTGCGCGATAAGCAGATCGGCAAATACGTCGTCCCCATCATTCCCGACGAAGCGCGCACGTTCGGCATGGAAGGCATGTTTCGCCAGCTCGCCATCTATTCGCCGGAAGGCCAGTTGTACCAGCCGATGGATAAAGGGCAGTTGATGTATTACCGCGAAGAAAAAAGCGGGCAGATTCTGCAGGAAGGCATCAACGAAGCCGGCGCGTTCTCATCGTGGATGGCGGCGGCGACGTCGTACAGCACGCACAATGTCGCGATGATTCCGTTCTACATTTTCTATTCGATGTTCGGCTTTCAGCGCATCGGCGATCTGGCGTGGGCTGCCGGTGATATGCGCGCGCGCGGCTTTCTGCTCGGCGGAACGTCGGGCCGCACGACCTTGAATGGTGAAGGCTTGCAGCATCAGGATGGCCACAGCCACTTGCAGGCCGCGACGATCCCGAATTGCGTTTCGTACGATCCGACGTTCGCGTTTGAGCTTGCCGTCATCATGCAGGACGGCCTGCGCCGCATGCTCGACGCGCAGGAAAACGTTTTCTATTACATCACGGTGATGAATGAAAACTACACCCACCCGGCGCTGCCGGCGGGCGCCGAGCCGGGCATCCTGAAAGGCTTGTATCTGTTTTCAGAAGCCGCAAGCGACGCGAAGACGCGCGTGCAGTTGCTCGGCAGCGGCGCCATCCTGCGCGAAGTGATCGCGGCAGCCGAGTTGCTGAAAAACGATTTCGACGTGCATGCCGATGTCTGGAGCGCGACCAGCTTCAATGAATTACGGCGCGAAGGTTTGGCGTGCGAACGGTGGAACCGGTTGCATCCGGAAAGCGAGCCGCGCATCAGTTACGTCGCAAGTTGCCTCGGCAAACGAATGGGCCCGGTGATCGCGGCGACCGATTACATGAAGTCTTACGCCGATCAGATACGCGCGTTCGTGGCGAAATCTTACTCCGTGCTCGGCACCGATGGCTTCGGGCGATCCGATACGCGCGAGCAGCTTCGGAAATTTTTCGAGGTCGACCGTTATTACATCGCCGTAGCCGCGTTGAAAGCGCTTGCCGACGAGAAGGCGATTGCCGTGGCGCGCGTATCCGAGGCGATCAAAAAATACGGGCTCGACGCGGAAAAGCCGAACCCGCTGAGCGTCTGATGGGCAACGCGCGATAGATCCGAATGGCGACGCTTAGCGAAGTTCGGGTGCCGGACATCGGCGATTTCAAGGACATTCCGGTTATCGAAGTGCTGGTCAAACCCGGCGACGAGATCGCGGTGGAGGATTCGCTGATCACGCTGGAGTCCGACAAGGCGACCATGGATGTGCCGTCGCCCTCCGCCGGCCGCATCAGTGAAGTCAAGGTAAACGTTGGCGACAAGGTTTCCGAAGGCGCACTGGTCGCGACGATCGAGGCAACGTCGTCGCCGGTAACGGAACAAAAAGCCGGCTCAGAGGGAGCTGCCGAGGCCAAGGCCGCAACCAGCGAGCCCGTTGAAAAAGACGAGCCAGCCAAGACGTCGCATCGCGAAGTCGAGCCTGAAACACCGCAGCAGCAAACGCAACCAGCGCCATCCTCGCGGGGGCAGCCGATCGACGAGGCGGGATTTGCGCAGGCGCACGCGAGCCCGTCGGTACGCCGCTTCGCCCGCGAGCTTGGCGTCGATCTCGGCAAGGTTCGCGGCGGCGGACCGAAGGACCGCATTCTCAAGGAAGACGTTCAAGCCTATGTGAAATCTTCGCTCGATGCCCGCGCCGCCGCGGCGCCAGGGCTCGGCGTGCCGGCGATGCCGGCGATCGATTTCGCAAAATTCGGCCCCGTCGAAACGCCGGAAATGTCGCGCGTCAAAAAAATGGTGGGCGCCAATCAGCCTCGTAACTGGTTGGCGATTCCGCATGTCACGC
>JBGTFJ010000119.1:0-1942 GCA_041747355.1 Burkholderiales bacterium | reverse complement strand
GCAGCACTTGAAAGCGCCGCTGAATACACCTGCCATCGCGGACCGCTTCCTGTTTTTGACCGAGAAACGCGCGTTCAAATTGCCGACGCCGCCGCCGATGCGCAATCACGGCAATTACATCGTCAGCCTCGGCAATTTGTGCCGCTGGCTCGCGCAGCAGGCCGAATCGCTCGGCGTCGAAATTTATCCGGGTTATGCCGCGGCCGAACTGCTTTATGACATCGACGGCGCGGTACGCGGGGTTGCCACCGGCGATATGGGCGTCGGCAAGGACGGCGAGCAGACCGAAAAATTTCAGCGCGGCATCGAGTTGCACGGCCAGCAAACCCTGTTCGCCGAAGGCTGCCACGGATCGCTGACCAAGCAATTGATTTCGCGCTTCGGTTTACGCAAGGATAATCGGCCGCAGACCTATGCAATCGGCATCAAGGAGCTCTGGCAAGTCGATGCTACGCCCCATCAGCCGGGGCTCGTCGTGCATACCATCGGCTGGCCGCTCGATACGAAAACATACGGCGGCTCGTTCATTTATCACCTCGAGGATCGCCAGGTCGCCGCCGGTTACGTCGTCGGCCTCGATTACCAGAATCCCTATCTGAATCCGTATCAGGAATTTCAGCGCTTCAAGACACACTCGGCAATCCGCGCGACGTTCGAGGGCGGCCGCCGAATTTCCTACGGTGCGCGGGCGCTGGTCGAAGGCGGCTGGCAGGCGATTCCGAAACTGACGTTTCCAGGCGGCCTGCTAATCGGCGATGCGGCTGGATTTCTAAACGTGCCGAAAATAAAAGGCACGCACACGGCGATGAAATCCGGCATGGTCGCGGCCGAAGCCGTGTTCGAAAATTCACGTGGCGCAAAGCGGAAAGAGATGAGCAATTACCAGGAACGTCTGGAAAAATCCTGGCTGTGGGACGAATTGCATCGCGTGCGCAACATCCGCCCGTCGTTCCGACGCGGCCTTTATGCAGGCCTCGCTTATTCCGCGTTCGACGCTTACGTTTTGCACGGCCGCGCGCCATGGACATTGCGCCATCACGCCGATCATCTCGCATTGAAACCGGCAGCCGAATACAAGCCAATCGACTATCCGAAACCCGATGGCAAGCTGACGTTCGATCGACTGTCATCAGTGTTTATCTCGAATACCAACCACGAAGAAAATCAACCTTCGCATCTGCAACTGCGCGAGCCCGCGCTTGCAATCGACGTCAATCTGACGCGCTACGACGGCCCTGAGCAGCGCTACTGTCCGGCTGGCGTTTACGAATACGTCGACGCCGAACCGATGAAAAGCGATCGATCGACCGCGCCGGCCCCGAAACGCCTGCAAATCAACGCGCAGAATTGCGTGCATTGCAAAACGTGCGACATCAAGGATCCGCTGCAGAACATCGATTGGGTGACGCCCGAGGGGGGCGGCGGCCCGAACTATCCGAATATGTAAGCTCGAATATCGAATGCGAACGACCGTCACATCGCTTTATCCCGAAGCCCGCGACCACGTTCCGCTGCGCGGCCTATACCTGGCGCATCACAACGAACGACAGGGCGAACGCGGCCGGCCTTTCATCTACGCGAGTTTCGTCAGCAGCCTCGACGGCCGCATTGCGCTCGGCAGCGGCGATGACAGCCAGGTGCCGCCGGCGCTGAACAGCTTGAGCGACTGGCGCCTGCTGCAGGAGCTACAGGCGCAGGCCGATTGTTTTTTGACTGGCGCAGGCTACCTGCGGAGTATCGCCAGCGGCAAGTTGCCTGATATTTTGCAAGTCGGAATTCAGCCCGAAAGCCGCGACCTCAGCGAGTGGCGCGCGAACGGCGGATTGGCCGGTCAGCCGGCGATCGTGATCCCGACAGCCAGCCTCGATATCGAGTTGCCGTTGTCGTTGCGCGAACATGACCAGGCCGTACATATCGTCACCACGACCGGCGCCGATCCTGC
>JBGTFJ010000118.1:0-1674 GCA_041747355.1 Burkholderiales bacterium | reverse complement strand
CGCGGCGCACGAACAAGGGAATATAGGCGGTGACCGTAGCGTCACGATACCTGTCCGCAACCTCGGAAGTAACCTGAACGATGCGCGCGCGGGAAACCTGCTGCCCCAAATCACGCCATAGCAGCTCGATCAACGCATCGCCATTTTCCTGCGCCCGCATAATCTGGAGTCGAACATCCATAGCCGTATCCATAGCCATTTTCTCCTAGTGATTTTCGTAGTGCCAGCTATGCCTTGGCAAACAACATGCCGCGGGCACGGCCAGCGGGCGCTTTGCATACAAGCCCCTAATAAGTCTGAATATTTATTAACAATCACCTGCCCACCCGCGACGTCGCGCGACCAGCAGTTCTGAAATCTGGAAAAAGCGTCTCGATCTCATACCGTGCCCTCCCCCGTCTCGAGATGTAATCACGAGTGCTGCCAGTTTCAAGTAATTACTGCTGTTAAAACAGCTGCTTGAGTTCTTACGTTCCGGTGCTTTGCTTTTTGGCACAACGATTGCTGAGCGTCACATAACTGCAATAATTTTCACAAAACCTTAACGATGCCGTCATCTTATTAGGGTCGGTATTTTTCAACAGGAGATTCACGATGAACCGTCCGCAAGTCATGCAATGGGAACAACCTGCCGCGAGGCTTACGGCAAGCGGTCGGCCCGAACGAACATCGCAGCAAGTTTTCACTTCGCCGGGCCGCATGCCGGCGAACCGGGCCGGGATTCAGGCAGTAATCCTTGCCGCCGGACGCGGCAGCCGCCTTGGCGCCGTGATCAGCGACGAGCCCAAATGTCTGGCGAAGGTTGGCGGTCGTTCGCTGATTGATCATCAATTGAAGCTGCTGTCGGATGCTGGCATTACCCGTGTCGCGGTCACTACCGGTTATCGCGCGGACCAGGTCGCCAACGCAGTGGCTGGTCGCGCGACGCTGTTTCATAACGACGCCTGGGCGCGCACCGAAGGCCTGCATTCTTTTTATCTATGCCGCAACTGGATCACCGGCCCATTGCTGGTGCTGAATTGCGATGTGCTGCTGGAACCCGACGCGCTTGAACGCCTGCTCGATAACGGCCCGAATGCGCTGGTATTCGATTCTTCATCCGGCGCGGACGCCGAGGAAATGGCCGTCGAGTTCGACGGCGAGTATCTGATGGCAATGAGCAAGAACCTGCCGCTGAATCGTACCCACGGCGAAAATGTCGGCGTGCTTTATTTCGATGAACGCGCCGCGCGCCTGTTATTGCGCGAGGCCGAGGCTATCCTGAAATCCGGCGCTGCCAAGGCGCGACTGCCGGCTGCGGTGCAACGGGTTGCACGCTATATCCCGTTCCGCGGCACCGACGTTGCCGATCTGTCGTGGATCGAGATCGATTTTCCGCCGATCTGGACCTGGCTGAGCATCGGATTTGGCCATCGATTTACAACAAGCACGCCGAGCACTATCAGCACCGTGCGGCGGCATGAAGATGACCGCGATCGCTGGAAACGCGATGACGCCAAGTCCAAATAACAGGAAAGTATACAAATGAACGCCGTCGACGTGTCAGCCAACTCGCTGTGTACCCAAGAGCAATCGCGCCGCGAAATTTCTTCCAGCCTGGATTTTGGCCAGCGAGCCGAGCCGGTCTGCCAACCCGCGCACTCGGTGGAGGATAAGCGCAATAACTTCCGCCAG
>JBGTFJ010000117.1:0-1975 GCA_041747355.1 Burkholderiales bacterium | reverse complement strand
CCCCGGATAAACCGCAGTGTCGCCCAGGTCTTCCTCGATGCGCAGGAGCTGGTTGTATTTCGCGAGACGGTCCGAGCGCGAAAGCGAGCCGGCCTTGATCTGCATTGCATTGGTTGCGACCGCAATGTCGGCGATCGTCGTGTCTTCGGTTTCGCCCGAGCGATGCGATATGACGCTGGTATAGGCGTTGCGCTTGGCCATATCGATCGCCGCCAGCGTTTCGCTCAAGGTGCCGATCTGGTTGATCTTGATCAGCACAGAATTCGCCAATCCCTGCTGTATGCCTTCCTGCAAAATTTTTGTGTTGGTCACGAACAGATCGTCGCCGACCAGTTGCAGCTTGCCACCGAGACGCTCGGTCAGGACTTTCCAGCCCGGCCAGTCGATTTCCGACATGCCGTCTTCGATGCTGATGATCGGATATTTTTCGACCCAGCGTCCCAGATAATCGGCAAATTCCGAAGCGCTCAAGCTGGCTTTTTCGGAAGTCAGGTGATATTTGCCATCCTTGAAAAATTCCGAGCTTGCGCAATCCAGTCCGATGGCGACATCCGATCCCGGCAGATAACCCGCAACGTCGATCGCCTGCATGATGAGTTTGATCGCGGCTTCGTGATTTGCCAGGTTCGGCGCGAAGCCGCCTTCGTCGCCCACGGTTGTCGCCATGCCCTTGTCATCGATCAGCTTCTTCAGCGCGTGAAACACCTCGGCGCCGCAGCGCAGCGCATCGCGGAAGCTTTGTGCGCCGACCGGGATGATCATGAATTCCTGGATGTCGAGATTGTTGTTGGCGTGGGCGCCGCCGTTGATCACGTTCATCATCGGCACCGGCAGGGACATGGGCCCCGAACCGCCCAGGTAGCGATAAAGCGGCAAGCCGCATTCCTCGGCTACGGCCTTGGCGACGGCTAGCGACACAGCCAGCAGCGCATTGGCGCCGAGGCGCGATTTGGTGTCCGTGCCGTCGAGCTCGATGATGGTCTGATCGATCAGCGCCTGATCCATGCCATCGAGCCCGATCAGTGCCTCGTTGATTTCGGTATTGACGTTTTCGACCGCGTGCAATACGCCACGGCCCAGATAGCGCTGCTTGTCACCGTCGCGCAGTTCGATCGCTTCCTTGTGGCCGGTCGAGGCGCCGGACGGCACCGCGGCACGTCCGAGCACGCCGGATTCGAGCATTACGTCGGCTTCGACAGTGGGGTTGCCGCGCGAGTCGAGAACTTCGCGCCCTTTCACTTCTACGATTGCGGTCATTCGTTTCCTTGATGTTGGGGTCAGGTAATCAGGGTTTCTGCAAGGACTTGTCGCTTCACCAGATCGTCCATTTCTTTAAGCGTTTGCAGCAACGTCTTCATGTGTTTCAGCGGCCAGGCATTCGGTCCGTCGGACAGCGCATGCTCGGGATCGGGATGCGTTTCCATAAAGATCCCCGAGATGCCGCTGGCGACGGCTGCGCGCGCGAGAACCGGGATGAATTCCCGCTGGCCACCGCTTTTGCTGCCCTGCCCGCCCGGTAACTGCACAGAGTGCGTCGCGTCGAAAACGACCGGACAACCCGTCTCGCGCATGATCGCGAGCGAGCGCATGTCGGACACCAGATTGTTGTAACCGAATGACACGCCACGTTCGCAAACCAGGATATTGTCCTGGCCGCTCGCCGCCCTCGCCTTGTCGACCACGTTTTTCATGTCGCTCGGAGCCAGAAATTGTCCTTTCTTGATATTGACCGGTTTGCCGGCGGAAGCCGCGGCATGAATGAAATCGGTTTGCCGGCACAGGAAAGCCGGCGTTTGCAATACATCGACGACGGTGGCGACTGCGACGATCTCGTCGATTTCGTGAATATCTGTCAGCACGGGGACGTCTAGCTCGCGTTTCACATCAGCTAAAATCTCAAGTCCTTTTCCCATACCCAGGCCGCGAAATGATTTTCCAGAACTGCGATTGGCTTTGTCAAAAGAAGACTTGTAGA
>JBGTFJ010000116.1:0-3559 GCA_041747355.1 Burkholderiales bacterium | reverse complement strand
GGCGCTTGGCATCACGCAAGCCGGCAGGTGGGCGAGTATCAGTTCAGCCACACGCCGCACCGTGTTTTCCCTCGGATAACGATGGCGCCAGACGATGCCGATGGTGCGGCTGGGCGACGGCGCCGTGAACGGCCGGATTTCGATCAGCCGGCTTTGGATACCCCCCATGCCGGGCAAGGTTGCGAGCGCCGGCAGCAAGGTGCAGCCGACGCCAGCCGCGACCATCTGGCGCAGGGATTCGAGACTCGTCGCCGCGACTTCATTGCGCCGCTCCCGTGATGCGCAGATTTCCAGGGCCTGATCGCGCAGACAATGGCCTTCTTCAAGGAGCAGCAGCGGCTGCTTGGCGAGATCGCGTTCGTGCACCTGTTTCTGCAGAGCCAACGGATGCCCGGCCGGCACCGCGAGGTGGAACGGTTCGCGGAACAACTCCATTACCTCGAGGCCCTCGCTGTGCACGGGCAGCGCGAGCAGCAGCGCATCGACCTTGACGCTGCGCAATTGCTCGAGCAGATTCGCCGTGAGGTCTTCGCGAAGAAATAGCCGCAGCTTCGGATACGCGTCACGAATCAGCGGCAAAAGATGCGGGATCAGGTAGGGTCCGAGCGACGGAATCACTCCGAGCCGCAGCGGGCCATCCATTGCGTCGTGCCCCTGCCGCGCGAGTTCGCGGATGCGTTCCATCACTTCGAGCGCAACGCGCGCCTCGGCGATGATTTCCTCGCCGACCGGCGTCGGCGTCAGATGGCGTTTATTGCGCTCGAAAAGCGTAACGCCGAGATAGTCTTCGAGTTTCTTCAACTGCGTGCTGAGCGTCGGCTGCCCGACGTGACAGTTTTCCGCCGCACGCGAGAAATGACCTTCATCGGCCACCGCGACCAGGTAACGCAATTCCTGCAGCGTCATAGCGCCTCCGAGTGTGACTATCGATGCGGGGGGGTCAGCGCCTCAACCGCTTTAGCTGGCGCGTTATATCTATATTGTCGATTCCCAATATCTAAACATTGAATTGGTGATTCGAGCGAAAGATTGATCTACTAGATCGTATTCTTTCTCAACGTTTTGCCTATGCAGAAATTCAGTATTTGACCTTCATTCTTTTCTCTAGCGCCCGTTAGAGAAAACCATTACCCGACGAGGAAGGCAGATGAAAGCATTGTGGATATTCTTCGCAGTGGCTTATGCGGCGCCCGTAGCGGCTTATGAGGAAGCGCCGGTCAGCAATGGCGGTAGGGTCGAAGGCAAAGTCACATTCCAGGGAAACGTTCCAACCAAGAAAATCATCCCGACCAAAGACAAGGAAGTCTGCGGCGGCGTGCGCGACGAGCAGCCGATCATCGTCGGCGCGGACAAGGGCGTACAGGACGCCGTCGTTTACCTGAAGGGCGTCACCAAAGGCAAGGCCTGGGGCAAAGCCGACAAGACGCCGGTGCTCGATCAGGAAAAGTGCAAGTTCAGTCCGACCGTGCAAGTGATTCGCCCGGGCAAGATCGATATCAAGAATTCCGATCCGGTGCTGCACAACACGCACGGCTTCTACGGCAAGCGCACCGCCTTCAATCTCGCGTTGCCCGACAAGGGCGTCACCATTCCGACCGATCTTAGCAAGCCCGGCGAGGTTCGCGTCGAATGCGACGCCCATGGCTGGATGCTCGCGCACATCTACGTCGCGGAAACCCCGTACTACATGCTGACCGGCAAGGACGGCAGTTTCAGCATCGGTGACGTTCCGCCCGGCAACTACACACTGGTTGCAACGCAAAGCTATACCGGCGAGGTCGAAATGCCAGTCACCGTCAAAGGCGGGGAGGCAGCAAAAGTCGCGATCGAACTGAAGAAAAAATAGGTATTACCGACAGCGTCGTCATCCTGAAGGAGAGGAAAATGAACGAGTTAGAGAACGACAGACGGGCGATACATAAGGAGGTGGGATTATCCGGCGAAACGCCCGATCGCTCGATATCGATCACCCGGCGCACCTTCCTGCATCGCTCGCTGGTGCTGGGCGGCGCCGGCGCGGCAACTTGCGGGTTGTTCCCGTTAATGAACACGCTCGATCTTGCGTACGCGGCGGAGGCGGGCGGGGAGTCCTTCAAGTTCGCCTGGATTTCGGACACCCATTTGTATCCGAAGAAACTGAACAGCCGCTTCGTCGAAAAAACCGTACGCGCGATCAAGGAAGTGCAGGCGCTTGATCCGCCCGCCGATTTTTTGATTTTCGGCGGCGATCTGGCGCAACTCGCCGATCCCCTTGAGTTACAGCTAGGCGCCGAGTTGCTGAAAGAGATCAAGATCAAGAAAGTATTTATTCCCGGCGAGCACGACTGGTACCTCGACATGGGCGGCCTGTGGAACAAGCTGTTCGGCGCATCGCCGTGGTTCTTCGATCATAAAGGAGTGCGATTCGTCGGCCTCGACACCGTCAGCAAAGCCCACGATTTCTGGACCGGGCGCCATTACACCCCGGCCGAACGCATGGGACACATGGCGACGCTCGATGGCACGCTCGGCGGCGCTTGGGCAGCGGTCGGCGAAAAAGATCTGAAGTGGCTGCAGTCGACGCTGGGAAGCTGGGACAAGGCCAAGCCGGTGGTCATCTTCAGCCATAACCCGCTGTACGAATATTATCCGCCGTGGAATTTCTGGGTGCGCGACTGGCGCGAAGTCAACGAGATCGTCAAGCCGTTCAGCAACGTGACCAACATCCATGGCCACGTGCATCAGATTCTATACAACGAAGTCGGCAAGATGCGATCGATCGGAATGCTCGCGACCTCGTGGCCGTGGCCGTACGCGCCCGAAGGCGTGCCGCCGCTGACCAAGCCGATGTTACGCGTTGATCCCGGCGATCACTTCGACGGCGTGGGCTGGTCCAAGTGGACGATGGCCGGCGGTAAAGCCGACAACGAATACATGATGTGGCGCGGCAAAGATCACTATTTCGGCGAGGCGGCGCACGATTCGGGAACCGGCGATAACCGCAACCAAATATTGAGCCCGCGCATCGTCGATCGTCTATAGCTTCTGTCCAAACTGAGCGCCCCGAGGAGAGAGGATCATGAGAAAACGTTACGCGTTATCAGCCGCCGGCGCTGCGCTTGCCGTTGCCGTTGCCGCTCCGGTATTCGCGCATAAGGAAAAACATACAGCTGACCAATTGCAGGCGTTCGAAGAAGTATTCCTGGATCAGGTCAAACTCGGTGATGCGCTGTTCCACGGCGACCCCGCGGCCGAAAAACAAGTGGGCGCAAAGTTATCCAATACCGGGATGGCGTGCGCGATGTGCCATCCGTTCGCGTCCGATATTCATCCGCACGAGTTTCCTAAATTCCAGGAGCAGATGAACGAGTTCGCGACGCTGCGCGACATGATCAACTGGTGTATCGAAAAGCCGAACGAGGGCGAAAAAATTTCGAGCGATTCCCCGGGGATGAAGGCGCTTGAAGCCTATATCTACTATTCAAACCGCAATTCCAAGCTCGATCCTGGCAGGCACTGACGATGTGAAAACAACGCCGCTACATGCGGCGTTGTTACGCGCGGCCGGCCCCGCGAAACA
>JBGTFJ010000115.1:0-2738 GCA_041747355.1 Burkholderiales bacterium | reverse complement strand
GCTGGTGAACGTAACGGCAGCTTCTGCACGCCGCGCGGCAGACATGTCATTCGCGCCAAAATAGGCGATGGGGAGCCGCTCAATAGCGTTTTCGTGAGGCGTCGACCCACCGGCGAAATCTACACTCCCGAACTGGGGGCGCGCTATCCGGGTCGCGATTGGATCCTGACTCGCATCCTCTGGTTATCAGGGCTGGAGCGCGGTTTCAATCGTCTGGGAGATGTCGATACTATGCGGCGCTATATTTACATTCACGGCAGTCCGGATAGCGTTTCCCTCGGCAAACCCAGCTCAATCGGTTGTATAAGAATGGAAAGCGGCGATCTGCTTGAATTATTCGATCGGGTCACTGTGGGTACAACGGTCGCGATTTCCGGTAACGCCACGCAGCACCATCACATTTGCACGCCAGCAATTTAAAGATACGTCCGTTTTCGAGCGCTTATCGTGGTCTGTTAAAGCCATTCCCAGATCCCCTCGACACTTTTCGTTTTAGAGAGGAATTTAATTGTGCGCTGCGCAACTAAATAGTACATTAGCCCAGCCTGTCCGTCGCAGGCGTTGAGGCGGAAAAATATGGGGGAGAGCAGCGCATGAGACTCGAAGGAAAAGTGTCAGTCATCACTGGCGCGGCAAGAGGCATCGGTCAGGCGACAGCGTTCAAGTTCGCCCAGGAAGGCGCCAAAGTCATCGTCTGTGATATCGATATGGCGGCCGTCAACGAAACGGTCGATCAGATAACCGCGAACGGCGGCGAGGCGCTCGGTTTTCGCGTCGATGTAACTGACAAGGAGAGCATCGCAGCGATGGTCGAGAGCGTTGTCAAGAAATATGGCCGCATCGATACCCTGGTCAACAATGCCGGTATCGTCATGGACGCCCAACTGAAGAAAATGTCGGAAGACCAGTTCGACAAGGTGATCGACATCAACCTGAAAGGCACTTACAACTGCACGAAAGCCGTCGTCGACATCATGCTCGAGCAGAATTCGGGTTGTATTCTCAACGCCTCATCCATCGTCGGTCTGTACGGCAACTTCGGCCAGACAAATTATTCAGCAAGCAAGTTCGCCGTGATCGGCATGGTCAAGACCTGGGCGCGCGAACTCGGTAAAAAAGGCATACGCTCGAATGCCGTCTGTCCCGGATTTATCAGCACATCAATACTGAGCTCCATTCCGCAGAAAGTCATCGACGCAATTGAGCAGCGCGTCCCGATGGGACGCCTCGGCAAGCCCGAAGAAATCGCCAATACCTATGCATTCCTGGCGTCGGACGAAGCGAGCTATATCAACGGCGCGGTCATCGAAGTCAGCGGCGGCGCGACCTTGTAAAGGGTAAACACCCCGCCCTCATACGGGAAGGCGTTTTCCAAAACCGCGGCCAATAGCCGCGGTTTTGGTTTACGGCGCCCCCTGACCGAACAGCGCGCGAATTTTGGTTTCGTCGGGCGCCAGTACCACACCTTTTTCCGTAATCAAGCCACCGATCAGTTCGGCCGGGGTCACATCGAACGCGGGATTGTGCATGACCGCGCCTTCGCAAGCCCAGCGCAGGTCGCCGAAACCGGCGATTTCGCTGGATGCGCGTTGTTCGATCGGAATGTGCGCGCCGGATGCGGTGGCGAGATCGATCGTCGACAGCGGACACGCGACATAGAAAGGGATCGCATGCCGGGCTGCCAGCACGGCCAGCGTGTAGGTGCCGATTTTGTTGGCAACGTCGCCATTTGCGGCGACGCGGTCGGCCCCGACGATAACGAGATCGACTTCGCCCCGGCTCATCAAGTGGCCGGCGCTGCTGTCGGCGATCAACGTAACCGGTATGTTTTCCTGAACCATCTCCCACGCCGTCAAACGTGCGCCTTGCAGGAATGGCCGCGTTTCGCCGGCGACCACGCTGATGTTTCTGCCCGCTTCGACTGCCGAGCGAATCACGCCGAGCGCAGTGCCGTGGCCGGCTGTAGCAAGTGCCCCGGCGTTGCAGTGCGTTAGGACGCGGGCGTGATCTGTCAGCAGCGCTGCGCCGTGTGCGCCGATGGCCCGGTTGGTCGCAATGTCTTCGTCGTGAATCGCATGCGCTTCCAGCAATAATCGCGGCGCCAGGGTTTCGGCATCGCTACCCACCGCTTGCAGGATGCGCCGCATGCGGTCGAGCGCCCAACTCAGATTCACTGCAGTCGGGCGGCTTTGCGCGAGCTTTTCGAAGGCGCGTTCGAGGCCGCTGTCGAAATCGCTTTGCCGCAAATAACGCAGGCGCTGCGCTTCGACGGCGATGCCATAAGCCGCGGTGCAGCCAATCGCCGGCGCCCCGCGTACCACCATATCGCGAATGCCGCCCGCCACAGCTTCCGCTGAGTCGAAGCGCAGGTATTTGACTTGTCCCGGCAATAGCCGCTGATCGAGTAGCTCAAGCCAGCCCTTATCGCTCCGCCAGCGCATGGTCACTATCCGGGTATCTTGATTCATCGCTTTTGTCTCGTGCTACGTAGTCCATAGCGCTGCCACAAGCTGCGCTGCTCTTATATGCTCCGCTCGTTGCCGCCGTCGATCGGGACTTGCGCTCCGGTCGTTTTCGCGAATAACGCACTGCACATGGCAGCCGCAAGCTCTGCGACATCACGACTCGAGATTTCCGTTTTCAACAGATTGTTTGTGCGGTATTCGGCGACGCTGATACCGTACTGCGCGGCACGTTCCGCGAGAACTTCGTCAGTCCAGATTCCGGTATCGAAAACG
>JBGTFJ010000114.1:0-4055 GCA_041747355.1 Burkholderiales bacterium | reverse complement strand
AGCACGAAGTTGGCGATCTGGTTATAGCGGCCGCGCGCGAGGCCTTGCCCCTTCAGGTGCTGCTTCGGGTACAAGTGATGCACGTCGCTGCGGTTCATAAGCAGATCGAGCACGGTGATGTCGCGAGAGAGGAAGCCCTTGTCGCCGAGCTTCACTTGCGCCGCCTGGTAGGCGAGGAAATAGGGGCTGATGGACGACGAAGTGTCCATCAGCTGCGGTAGCATGCCGGTCCAGTAGCTCTCAGGTAGCTCATTCTCGATCACCGATTCGGCGTAGGCAGTGAGTCCACGCGCCTCGACCTGGCGGATGTCGAAGTCGAAAGCGGTCTCCGGGCTGCCGGTGTAGCGCCCGCGCAGGATTGACATAACATACCAGCGGCGCACCAACCGTTCGAGATCAGCGGCGGGCAGGTTTTCTGCGCGGCCGCGCAGATATAGGATGTAGGCGAAGTTGACGGCGTTCTGGCCGCCGATGAGCGCGTTCGTCACGAAGCCTGCCGAGCGTAGGATCATCGTAATGCGGTCGAAGTGTGTCTTGTTGATGAAGCGAAGGATGCCCTGCTTCAAGCGCGCGAACGACTCCTCGGCGATGACTTCCTCAAACTGTTTGGTCTCGAAGTTTCGCCCCGACAGCAGCGCCACCAGGTCCTGCAGCTTGCCGCGGTGAAACTCCGAGGTGAACGCCACGCGCAGCATGTCCGTGTAGGTGGGGTCGTAGATGTCGTCGTTGACGTCCTTTAGCCAGCGCATCTGCGCGAAGAAATCAGACGCAGCGAAGGCCTTGTCCCCCTTCTCGATGCGGGCCAGAAACTCCGGTGCGACGGCGAGGTGGCAGAAGTAGTCGATGGCTTTGCGCAGCAGGTTGCCATCGTAGGTCTCGTTGGCGGCGATCTTCGACATGGCGAAGTCGGCCTGCGAAAGCTCCGCCCCGGCGGAGTTCACGCGGATGAAGATCTCCGTGACCGTCTCGATGTCGAGGTCCTCGGCCAGCTCGATCAGGCCGACGTGGTTGTTGATAATCTTGCCGAGCTTCTGCAGCACTTTCCCAACCTGTCTGCGATCCGCGGTGGGGTTCTTCGCTGCGTAACTCTCCGTCAGGTCGATCAGGTCGATCAGGTCGGCGTCGGGCGCGAAGACCTCGGCCACGTCCTCGATCCACGCCGCGTCCTTGCGGATGGCCGGGTTCGCGACCTCGAACTTTTCCGTCTGCGGATGGACGGCGATTCGGATGCGAACGGTCCGTCCTTGAGCTTTACGGTTGGGTTGCGCCACGCGATGAGATAGCCGACGGGATAGCCCTGGTAAAGTGAGTCGAGCAGATTGCGGACCTTGGTTGGCTCCCACACGAATGGGCGTTGGATCTCGGGGATGGCGATCTCGCCGGATTTGACCCAGGTGAGCAGCGTCTCGATGGGGTGCGGGGTGACGGAGTAGCGTTGTGTGGACATGGATTACTTTCCTGCCCGGATAATGCCGAAGGCACAGCGCGAGGGCAAGATTTACGTCAATTACTTGCGGAACGGTTACAACGCCATTGCCATCGCGGCTTATTCAATAGGGCGTTACTCCATTTTTTGTGAAACAGAATTTTAGCGGTCGGATTCTCCCACAGACCATCAAGTCCCAGATTTACCAATCCTAGGCGTTTCGCCATCCCGTCCTGCGATTCCCCGACGAAAGCCTCATGCTTGGCGATAAGTCGTTCAATGTGCGCCAGCGCGGCCCCTGGGCTTGCCGCCTTCGTCGTTCAGAATACCCGGCTCCCAGCCGAGCCACTGCGTTTGTATTAAGGCTCTCAACACAAAATTCATTCTATTTTGAGAAGATTTCTGAGTAGAAAATAGCCTCGTTCGGCCAGTGTCAACACGACGATCCGATAATCGATGGAGCTGATGCAACTTTACCCGCTACGTTGATCAGTCTATCCAGAAGGAACCATACATTCGCGCAAGGCGCCAGCTATCGGTGGGGCCGGTGCGGCACAGGCCGTATCGGAACGAAGGGGGCAGCGCCGGAAGTGTAAAGCGCAGATCGAAAAACCAGACGCAGACGCGACTGCCGGTGAGTTCGATGCGATCAAGAGCGGGGAACATCGCGAACCGGCGAAAATCGGCGAACACCTCCTGGTTCCATGCCTCACGAGCGAGCGCGGTTTGAGACGGCGTTTCGCCAAAACGCCCGCGGCGTTTCCAAGCCGCCGCTGAAAGAGGCTGATAGCCCGCGGCGATTTTTCGAAGCATTCCGGTTTCGGGTCCAGGTGGCTCAGGGCTTCGGGTGCGCCACAGATTGACCAGTGCCTCGTGATATCCATCGTTATGGCTGACGATAATCTTCCAATTAAAAGGCGTCAGCGGTTGGGCAAGGGCGTGGATTTCAGCTCCGGCAAGTCCATGAGTTCGGGCGTAAGCCTCTCCGAGGTTAATGGCGCGGTAATGTAGAGTGCCCTGAAAACCCACGTAGCATCCCAGCATGATTAACGCGATGACGGCAAGGTGCCGCCTTTCAGACCGGAGCATGACCGCCGCCATGCCCCCCGCAACAATTGCGCTGAAAAAAGGATCGATCACAAACGTCACCGGCAGCGAAAAGCGCCGGGTGGAAAGTGGCGCAAGCAACATAGGGCCGTAGGCGGTGAATAGGTCACCCGCAATATGAATCCCGATGCCCAGGAGAGCGGTACCAAAAAACGCTTGCGAGCGATATCGTCGGCGTGTGAACCGGGAAAACAGGTAGGCGAGCATCAACGCCCAGACGGGCAGCAGGACAATCGAATGGGTGACACCCTGGTGCAAATTGAGATAAGTCAGCGTATCAATCAAACGCAGCGCAAAATCGCAATCGGGAAACGCGGCCGCCAGGAATCCCACGGTCATGCGTGCGCTCGGAGTCAGCGCATCGGGGCGCGGCTTTGAGGGGGCGGTTGCGCGCGCCAGCAATGCCCCGCTTAAGGCATGGGTCAGGGTATCGATGTCGCTTAGTTCATCATGCAGGCGTTTTTGTCGGTATCGGGGCCCGGGGTACTCTGTGGCGCGGTTTTGCCGTTCATTTTTTCCACGGCGCTGCGTTGACCGGAATAGACTGCGCGGTCCACCCTCTCAGCCACGGAGAGACACCTGTCCAGAAACCGGCTGGTGCTGGCTGAGCCTGACGAGTCGTCATTCATCCAGTAAAAAAAAGTCATCAGGTAAATCGAGGTGAGCCCGGTTTCTTCCACGGCACGCCGGACATAAGTGGCATCCCGGCGGGCGGCTTCGCGCATCCATTGCACGGTGCGGCTGACGCGCATCAGTCCGGGTATCTGGATGTGGATGTGCCCCGGCTCCAGCTTTCCGTAGATCATCTGTTTGGTCACTTTACGGTGGGGGGCGAGCGTTTCGAGCCACGTCATGATCAGCCGGTGCAGACGCTGGCGCGGCGTGAGCTCAAGGAAATAGGGAGCTTCAGCTTCCTTGAGCATAGCGCTGTCGGCGCGGTCAAACCACGCGTCGACCACATCCTCTTTTTCGCGGAAATATAGGCGCACTTTGTCCAGGGTGATTCCCAGCACGGCCGCCACGTCGTGCAGGCGCACTGCTTCCCATGATTTTTGCTCGCCGAGGTCAATCGCGGCGTCAACGATCTTGTCGAGGGCGTCGTCTTTGGTGGCCATAGCAGCGTTTCCCAAAAGGTAGAGATCGGAAAATTCTATAGTCGGCACTGCAAAACCCTTGCAACGCCTGGCAGGATAACTCGGCCGGCAGCGAGGAGTGAAGGATGCGCACCTCATCGCGCTTACAGGTCGCGGACCAGTTGACCCGCGCCAGCGGGATCAACCACATCAGTTGCTCGAAACGCTTTGGCGATGAAGATCGAGTTCATTCCTACCAAGCCTGTGGCGAGAACGACGATCTCGATCCAGTGCTCGCGCAGCCAGCTGAGGCTATTGCTATTCACCTTTTGCCCAACTAATTGTCACCGCAAGCGGTCCCTCTGCACCTTCGACCGGCAGCGCCACCTTACCGTCGATGCGGTCGAAAACGACTTTGATGGCGTCCATGTCGCCGTCCAGTGCTTTGT
>JBGTFJ010000113.1:0-2418 GCA_041747355.1 Burkholderiales bacterium | reverse complement strand
TGCTTCCTGGCGTACCGGTGCTGGTTGCTGCGGCGTGATGCCTTTAACCGCTGCCAGCGGGCGTTCGGCCTTGGCGTCGACTACCGGGGCAATCGCGGTATTTTCTTCGGACGGCAGCTCGACCATCTTGTAGCTCGCGATCGCTGCTTCGCCGGCATTCAGCTCGTCGTGGCGCAGGCGAGTGATCGTGTAATGCGGCGTCTCCAGGTGCATGTTCGGGATCAGCACGACGTTTACTTTCAGACGCGATTCGATGGCATGGATTTCGGCGCGCTTTTCGTTCAGCAGGAAAGTCGCGACATCGACAGGGACCTGAACATTGATCGCGGCGCTGTTTTCCTTCATCGCAGTTTCCTGAATGATGCGCAGGATATGCAGCGCCGACGATTCGATGCCGCGAATGTGCCCGGTGCCATGGCAACGTGGGCACGAGCTGTGGCTCGATTCGCCAAGGGACGGCTGCAGCCGCTGCCGCGATAATTCAAGCAAACCGAATCGCGAAATTTTGCCGGTCTGGACGCGCGCACGATCGAAATGCAGGGCATCGCGCAAGCGGTTTTCGACGTCGCGCTGGTTGCGCTGGCTTTCCATGTCGATGAAATCGATCACCACCAGGCCGCCCAAGTCGCGCAGACGCAACTGCCGCGCGATCTCGTCGGCGGCTTCGAGGTTCGTATTCAGCGCGGTCTGCTCGATATCGGCGCCGCGCGTGGCGCGCGCCGAATTGACATCGACGGACACCAGCGCCTCGGTGTGGTCGATGACTACCGCGCCGCCTGAGGGCAGGGGCACCTGGCGCGAATACGCGGTTTCGATCTGATGCTCGATCTGGAAGCGCGAGAACAACGGTACATCGTCGTTGTAGAGCTTGACCCGATTGACGTTGGCCGGCATCACGTGGCTCATGAACTGCTGGGCCTGCTGGTAGATGCTTTCGGTGTCGATCAGGATCTCGCCAATTTCCTGATGGAAGTAATCGCGGATGGCGCGGATGACGAGGCTCGATTCCTGGTAAATCAGGAACGCGCCGCTTTGCTGGCTGGACGCATTTTCGATTGCGCGCCAGAGTTGCAGCAGGTAGTTCAGGTCCCAGGTCAGCTCTTCAAGCGTACGGCCAATGCCGGCAGTGCGCGCGATCACGCTCATGCCGGATGGGACTTCGAGCTGGTTCATGGTGTCGCGCAGTTCGTTGCGCTCTTCGCCTTCGATGCGTCGGGAGACGCCCCCGCCGCGAGGGTTGTTCGGCATCAGGACCAGATAGCGTCCGGCCAGCGAAATGTAGGTCGTCAGGGCCGCGCCCTTGTTGCCGCGCTCGTCCTTGTCGACCTGTACGATTATGTCCTGGCCTTCGCGCAGCGCGTCCTGAATGCGAGCGCGATTATGGTCGCCAGCCAGGAAATTGATGCGCGCAACTTCCTTGAACGGCAGAAAACCGTGACGGTCGCTGCCGTAATCGATGAAAGCGGCTTCGAGACTGGGCTCGATGCGGGTGATGACGCCTTTATAGATATTGCTTTTGCGTTGCTCCTTTCCGGCTGATTCTATGTCCAGATCGATGAGCTTCTGGCCATCGACGATTGCGACCCGCAACTCTTCCGCGTGGGTCGCATTAAATAACATGCGCTTCATTTTTGTTCTCCCGCGCTCAATAACACGGGTAGGACAAACTCGGCACCTCAACAGGCTGGCTGCAGAATCATTCAGTCATGCGTGCGTACGATGGTAGACATGGATAACTCTTCTCGGGTTTGTCATTTCTCGGCCCGCAAAAATGGGCCAGGTAGCAGCGCGTCAGATAGCTTCGGTCACGCGGTTGGCGTGCAATCAGCTAGGGTTCCGGCGCAAGCCAGCGGGCTGGCCGGCAACGCGTATCGGGTATTGCCGCGGCACATAGAGTCGCGTGTTTACTTTTTGTCGGCTACTCTTGGAATACAAGTGTTGGAATCCAAGTGGCTGGTGAAATTGAGCGCAAATGTTATCGCTACTTGTCGGTGAGCGAAGTTAACCGGTTTTTTAAAGCCTTCTCGGCATGCCGGTCTGGTTGCGCTTAGGCAACTTTTTCGACCAGCAAAACTCGCGGCTTTGATTTTCGGCGCGCTTCACGCTTCCCGAAAACGAAAAATTCTTTTCAGGCAAGTGGTTTGCAACAGACCGTAAACCAATAAATAGTATAGGCATAATGTCTGGCGCAAGCAAAAATTCCGTAACCTGGGAAGAAATCGACGAAAATTCGGCCGAACAGCGCATCGATAATTTCCTCGTAAAAACGCTGAAAGGCGTACCGCGCAGCCATATTTACCGTTTGCTTCGGAACGGCGAAGTGCGCGTGAACAGTGGCCGGGTGGCGCCGACATACCGCCTGCAGTTCGGCGACAAGCTGCGCATTCCGCCGGTACGGATTGCGCAGACGCCGCTGCG
>JBGTFJ010000112.1:0-3044 GCA_041747355.1 Burkholderiales bacterium | reverse complement strand
TTTCACTCGTAAGTCCTATGCTGACGGCCTGACCCGCTTGAACGGTGCGACACCGATCTCTTGGCCTCGCTCATGCGTTCGGGTTTGGACCCCATTGCTTCGACGTCTCCGGATTCGATCCAGGCCGTACCGGCGGTCTGTGAGAAGCGCTCGCTGATCTCGCCGGTTCGTAAGTCTGCGCGTTGGCCAACCTTTAACGGCAAACGGTGTGCCGATTCCGGAATTTGCAATGTGATTTGCCCGCCCTCGCCGCGATCCCTGATTGCGATCGTGGACTCGTCCTGATCGCTAACCGGTCGGTCGTTGATCCACACCGTCGATTGCCCATCGCTGCGCTGAACAATGCCGTTTACCGTGACGATCTCGGGGCTCGGCGAAGATGGAGGCGTAACGGGCTTGGCAACGACTCGGACGGCCGGTTTTGACGGCGATACCGGCGGAGCACTTCGGCGGCGATCGAGCTCGGCGCGCTGGCTCTGCGAAAAAAATAGCCTGCCCAGAGTTGGGGATGCTGCGCCCCGTTCAGCAGCCGCACAGATTGGAGAAATGAGGGCCACTGAAAGTAGTGCGGCGATGACAAGGTTCTGCGTCATGGTTTTACCGTTTCGGCGTTCAGGGTAATCCAGGCGAGTTCGCACTCAGCTCGCAAGTTCGGTTGGATACCGCCAGGACTGCCAGCAATGCGCTCAAGCGCGCATTCATTTAATGCGTAGGTTCCGGCGTCCTGATCCTCCAGAATTCTAAAAAATCGGAGCAGGTCTTCTTCGTGGAGCATCTGAAAGCTGATTTTCATCAATGATTGCTGGAGCGGCAGCGTGGCATTCGGAGGGCCGACCATCGCATAGGGCTGTTGAGCGCCGATCTGGTAATCGATACCGAACAGGCTTGCACGAGTGTTGGCCGCGCGTAGACCATCGAGCCAATCGATGCGTTGTTCGGCGCCAATAAATCCCTGCTTCTGCAGTGCCTGGTATTCAGGCAGAAAGCGCAAAATGATGGCTTTTTCCTCGCCTGATTTCTGCAGACGCAGTCGCGCTTCACGGACCTGTCGCTCGTGCTGCTCGGTACGTTGTCTGGCTGCGCCAAGGTCGCGATCCGTCAGTGCAACCGCCGCAGAGCCGCAGCTCAGCACGAACAGCAAAGCTGCGACAGGCGCGTGCAGTCTTTTCAACCCGCCTGCTCTGGCCGTCACGACGGCAATCCCGTTTTGAATACAACGGTGAGTTTGAACCGCGCGGTTGCAGCTTGCGCACTATTCATCGTGCTCCCGCTCAAACTGGCAGCCGAATTGATGTTTAGCGGCAGTTGGTCGACGCGTACATCCGCAACTGCCTGATCAGCCCAAAGCGCCGCGATCAGACGGTTTATGGTTTCAAGTGCGGCTCGATAGTTGCCGTCGAAAGGCACGATTTCGCCTTCGATCGAACCTGTTGCAACGCCGGCCTCCGTTGGCGCGGATGCGGCGGAAGCAGGACTGGCAGGGCTGACAGGACTGGCGTTACCAGACACTCCTGCATGCCATACCAATCGCTTCAGGGCAATATCGGGATTAAGGTCGAGCGCGCGGCTCGCTACCTTGAGCAGCATCTCTGGAGTGCGTCGCTCGCTTCTTATTTTTTGCGCAGATTCGACGATTCGCTGCAGATTTTCTGCGGAGGTCGGCGCCTGCGGAAACTGCTGGCTGGCCTCGGCATATTGTGACTGGTAGCGCGCCGTCTGTGCGGCAAGGCCAACCACGCGCCAATCATAGTCGACACGCTGGTAAACGTTCAGACCGGTCCAGCTGACAGCGGCGACTGCGGCCGCCGTGCTGAGCGCGTAGAGAGTGCGGCGCTGTTGATGGTAACGGAAATTGCTGATGAGCTGCGGCCGCGCCAGATTCGAATCAGGGGCCTGCAATCCAAGCAAATGTAATTGCAGCGCGTCAGGGAACTGCTCAAGTAGCGCAACCGAAATACCGAGGCGCTTCACGAGTTCGTCGCCACCGACGTGCAGGAAATGCGTTTCGACGTCGAATTTGAGATCCGAGCGCGGCAACGCGCCATCGTGATCGATGACAACGACCGATAGCAGGTCGTCCTGAGGTTTGGCTTTGAGCGATTCGAGATAGCGCCGCGTATTGGTGATCTCTTCGCTGAGCGTTGCGCTGCGCGCATCGTCATGGCGCTTTTCGCGTGGTGTCAGACGGCTCGCCGCCAGCGTGCTCGCGTGAAAATAGGTCTGGCGCAATCCCGCCGCCGTCTGCGCAACAAGGAGCAGATTCGGTATCGCGATATTCAGCTTGTCGAGCAGCGTGCGACCGACCATAGACGCAAGGTAAATGCCGGCTATCGGCATATCGCGCAGCTTGAGAACTTCGATCCAGTTATCGATCAGCTCTGGATTGGTCAGCGCGGCAAAAAGAAAATGGTCGTCGCGTCGTTTGCCTTCGTCGCGCCCGCGAAGTTTGGCGACATGGTAAGGCGTTGCGCGGTACATTTGCGTCAACTTTCGCTTGATCAATTGCGCGCGATCACCGCCGGTCGCATGCGGCAGGGTTTCGAAGCGCACGTCTTCCTCGACCGAATCGGCCAGCACATAAACCGGAATATTGGTGAAACCGGCCAGATAACTGTCGAATTCAACCAGACCTTGATCGCTGCAAGCGAATACGCGGCACTCGGCGAGGCGGCCACGCCGCCAGTGTGCGGCGGTGGTTTGCGCTGCTGATACGCACAGAAGAAGCTTTTCGGTAATCACAGCTTGAGTTGTCCGATGATGTCGTATATGGGCATCAATGTCGCCATCATGATGAACAGGAGGATCGAAGCGAGCACTATTGTCATCACCGGGCCCAACAGCTTCATTGCACGATCGACAGCTTCCTTGACGTCACGGTTGTAGAAATAGCTGATGTTAAGCAGTGCCGCATCGAGCGCGCCTGTGGTTTCGCCGACGCGCAGCATGCGCAGCACGAGCGGCGGAAAGACGCCGATGTTGCGAAACGATTCGGTCAGGCTTTCGCCGCCGCCGATCTGTTGGCGCGCGCGCGCGAGACCATCAGC
>JBGTFJ010000111.1:0-5900 GCA_041747355.1 Burkholderiales bacterium | reverse complement strand
GATGACGAGGATGAGGACTTGTCGATAGTGGACGGAGGTTGGCCAATTGCGTTTGGCTGGCGCGATGGGCTCTCCGTTCCGGACGCGCCGGGGCGCTGGTTAGCGAGCGCTTGGTTTTCTGCCGAGGAAGTCGAACCCGCGCGCGTCCCTGCTTCCGAGGCGCCCGAGCGTCGTGTAGAGAGCGCTTCGCTTCCCGCGGAGGAGCTCGAATCAGCGCCGGAAGAGCTCGAATCTCCGGAACGCGAATCGGACGAGCCATCAGCGGAGCGCGAGCGCTGTTTTTCAGCGCGCGAAGAGTCAGCACTGGAGAATCGCGCCGAGGCTGACTGACGGTCGGCGGCCGAACCGGTGCCGCCGCCGGCGTTGCTTGCCGACGCCGCATCGGGATCGCCCGATGCTTGAATATCCGTGATGGCAAGCGGTGTCAGGGACAAGAGAAGGGCGCAAAAGCTGAGTGCGTTAAGACAGGATTTATTTATTTCGACCATCCGTTTCTCCTCGGGTTGGCAGGTTTTTTTATCGACGGCAGCCGCGACCGGCGCCGCCTGTGGCAATCTTACTCGCCTGAAAATACCGTGCATATACGATTGAGTTTTTTCGAGCTCGCCGACCTTACCGGAAACGATGCTGTTTAGGGTCAGCGCGACAGACGGCGCGGCCCGTCGCGGATCGCTGCTGCTGGCTCACGGCGTCGTCGAAACACCGGCTTTCATGCCGGTCGGAACGTACGGCGCCGTGAAAGCAATGAGCCCGCTCGAGCTGAAGAACCTGGGCGCGCAGGTCGTGCTCGGCAACACCTTTCATCTATGGCTGCGGCCTGGATTGGAGGTGATCGAAGCGCACGGCGGACTGCACCGCTTCATGTCCTGGGATGCGCCGATACTGTCCGATTCGGGCGGCTTTCAGGTTTTCAGCCTCGGCGCGTTGCGCAAGATCTCGGAAGACGGCGTTGCATTCCAGTCACCGGTCAATGGCGATCGTTGTTTTCTGTCGCCGGAAGAATCGATGCGGGTCCAGCGCGCGCTCAACTCGGACGTCGTGATGATCTTCGACGAATGCACGCCCTATCCGGCCGATGAGGCAATCGCCGCCGAATCCATGCGTCTGTCGTTGCGCTGGGCCGAGCGTTCGAAACGCGCGCATGAAGGTAATCCGAACGCGCTGTTTGGCATCGTCCAGGGAGGCATACACGAGAGGCTGCGCGCGGAATCGATTGCCCGATTGTCTGAGATCGGCTTCGACGGTTATGCGATTGGCGGCCTGTCGGTCGGCGAGCCGAAACACGAAATGCAACGCGTGCTCGCCTATACGGCGCCGCGATTGCCGATGGAACGGCCACGCTATCTGATGGGCGTCGGAACCCCGGAGGACATCGTGTCCGCGGTTGGGCAGGGTATCGATCTGTTCGATTGCGTGCTGCCGACGCGTAACGCCAGGAACGGCTGGTTGTTCACGCGTTTCGGCACGATCAAGCTGCGCAACGCGCGATACCGGACCGATCTCCGAGCCCTCGACGAAGCGTGCGCCTGCTACACCTGCCGCAACTTCACGCGCGCTTATCTGCATTATCTACAGCGCACCAATGAGATGCTGGGCGCGAGGCTCAACACCCTGCACAATCTGCACTATTACCTGGAGCTGATGCGCGGCCTGCGCGCGGCGATCGAAAACCGCCAGTTAGAGGATTTCACGCATGCTTTCAAGGCCGCGCGCGCCACCCTATCGTGCTAAAATCCGCGTTTTCGCAATTGGCGATCAGGCTTATTGTCCTGCCTGCTTGCCGCCTATCTGGAGAACGTCGTGTTAGTCAGTGAAGCTTACGCGCAAGCTGCACCCGCGCCAGGCGGACTCGATCTGGTCAGCCTGCTGCCCATCATCCTGATGTTCGTGCTGCTGTATTTCCTGATGATCCGTCCGCAGGCCAGGCGCGCGAAAGAGCACCGCGCGATGCTGGCCGCGCTGCAAAAGGGCGACGAGGTGATTACCGCCGGCGGAACACTGGGCCGCGTAACCCGGGTTGGCGATAATTATGTCGGCATCGAGGTTTCGGACAACGTCGAGATTCAGGTGCAGAAAGTCGCCGTCCAGACACTGCTGCCCAAGGGCACGATCAAGGGAGTTTGATTTTGAGTAAACAGCGAACAGCGAACAACGAACGATGACTGACGAAACTGTGCTGTATTACCGTTCACTGTCGGCCATTCACCGTCCGCTGCATTCGAAATGAATCGTTATCCGCTCTGGAAGTACATCGTTATCGGCGTCGCGTTGCTGATCGGCCTGCTGTATACGCTGCCTAATTTTTTCGGCGAGACGCCGGCCGTCCAGGTATCTCCGTTGCGCTCGTCCGCCAAGGTCGATACCGCGCTGCTCGGCAGGGTTGAAGAGGCTTTGAGCAAAGCGGGCATGCCGACCCGCGGTATTTTTCTCGACGCCAATAGCATCAAGGTCAGGCTTTCCGATACCGACGCGCAATTGCGCGCCAAGGATGTGCTGCAGAGTGCGTTGGGCGAAAGCTATATCGTTGCTCTGAACCTGCTGTCGAGCAGCCCGCAGTGGCTATCCGCGATCGGCGCGCTGCCGATGTATCTGGGGCTCGATCTGCGCGGCGGCGTGCATTTCCTCCTCGAAGTCGATATGCGCGCGGCGCTGACCCAGGCTGCGGAGCGTTATGCCAACGACATCCGTAGCGGTTTGCGCGACAAGAAGATTTCCTATAGCGGCATTGCTCGCGACGGCCAGACGGTGCAGATTCGCTTCAAGGACAGCGAAGCGCGCAATCGCGCGATTGCCGAGATCGAGCGGACCATGCCGGATCTTGTGCTGCGCGAGCAGGAACAGGGTGGCGAGTTGCGGCTGATCGCACAGCTGAAACCGGAAGCACAAAAGCGCATTCAGGATTTTGCGCTTCAGCAGAACATTACGACCTTGCGCAATCGCGTGAACGAGCTCGGCGTTGCCGAGCCGATCATCCATCAGCAGGGAGGAGACCGCGTTGTCGTTCAATTGCCCGGCGTGCAGGACACCGCCAAGGCCAAGGATATTCTCGGCCGTACCGCGACGCTGGAAGTGCGGCTGGTCGAGGCCGATCCGCAATCCGATCCAGGGCAGATTAGCGCAGCGGTCGGCGGGCAGGCGCCGTTTGGCACCGAGCTTTATTACGAACCGGATGGCCGGCCGATCCTGGTCAAGAAAAATGTTGTATTGACCGGCGACCGCATTTCCGATGCCCAGCCAGGCTTCGACAGCCAGACCGGCGAGGCGGCCGTTCACATCAATCTCGACGGCAGCGGCGCGCGCATTTTCCAGCAGGTCACGCGTGAAAATACCGGCAAGCGCATGGCCATCTTGCTGATCGAAAAGGGCAAGGCCGAGGTGGTAACGGCGCCCGTCATTCGCCAGGAAATCGGCGGCGGCCGGGTTCAGATCAGCGGCAGCATGACCACCGTCGAAGCGCGCGACGTCGCACTGCTGCTGCGCGCAGGCGCCCTGGCTGCGCCGATGGAAATCATCGAGGAACGCACGGTCGGGCCCAGTCTCGGCGCCGACAACATCAGCAAAGGTTTCAATTCGACGCTATTCGGCTTCGCCGCAATCGCTGTGTTCATGTCGGTTTATTACCTCGTATTCGGGGTGATTTCTGTGCTTGCGCTGGCTGCCAACGTGCTGTTTCTGGTCGCCATGCTGTCGATGCTGCAAGCGACGCTGACTTTGCCTGGTATGGCGGCAATCGCCTTGACCATCGGTATGGCGATCGACGCTAATGTGCTGATCAATGAACGCATTCGTGAAGAACTCCGCAACGGTGTATCGCCGCAGGCAGCGATACACGCCGGCTATGAACGCGCGTTCGGCACCATTCTCGATTCGAATATCACGACTCTGATCGCCGGCGTTGCCTTGTTTGCGTTCGGCTCGGGCCCGGTGCGGGGTTTCGCGGTCGTGCTGTGCCTCGGCATTCTGACCTCGATTTTCAGCGCGGTGATGGTGTCGCGCGGCATGGTCAATCTGGTTTATGGCGGTCGACGAAAGGTCGAAAAACTGCCGATAGGGTAGGGAAATTTCGATTAGGTCCTCCGTTCGTGGTGAGCTTGTCGAACCATGAATGGGATCTCAATCAATCAACGAGTTGTGCGATGCCCCTTCGACAAGCTCAGGGCGAACGGCACGTAATCAGAGGTTCGTTAGAGGTTTCACGAATCATAAAGGCTGGCGATGGAATTTTTCAGAATCAAGCACGACATCCCGTTCATGAGTTGGGGGAAGTACACGACCACGATTTCACTCGTGACTTTTCTGCTGTCGATTCTCTTTCTTGCGACCAAAGGTCTCAACTTCGGCGTCGACTTTACCGGCGGCACCTTGATGGAGGTCCATTACAGCGAAGCGCCGGAGCTGGATAAGGTGCGCGCATCGCTGGAGGGCTTGAACCTGACCGAAGCGAGCGTACAGAATTTCGGCACCTCGCGCGACGTGCTGATCCGCCTGCCGCTGAAGCCCGATACCAACAGCGCACAGTTGAGCGGTCAGGTGCTTAAGGCGTTGCAGCAGGATGACAGTACGGTAGAGGTACGCCGCGTCGAGTTCGTCGGCCCCCAGGTCGGTCAGGAGCTGGTGAGCGACGGCGCGCTCGCACTGTTGCTGGTCTCGCTCGGTATCGTCGCTTATCTGGCGTTTCGCTTCGAATGGCGCTTCGCGATTGCCGCGCTGATCGCGAACCTTCACGACGTCATCATCATTCTCGGATTTTTCGCTTTCTTTCAGTGGGAATTTTCGCTGCCGGTGCTCGCCGCGGTGCTTGCGATTCTCGGTTATTCGGTCAATGAATCGGTCGTCGTGTTCGATCGCGTGCGCGAGAACTTCCGCAAGATGCGCAAGGCTTCGGTGCCCGAGATCATCGATAACGCCATCACGCGGACCATGTCGCGCACGATCATCACGCACGGATCGACGCAACTCGCCGTGCTGTCGATGCTGTTGTTCGGCGGACATGCGCTGCATTATTTTGCCGTGGCGCTGACCATAGGCATTCTGTTCGGCATTTATTCGTCGGTGCTGGTGGCAAGCCCGATCGTGCTGTGGCTCGGCGTTTCGCGCGAGGATTTCATCAAGGTCGACAAGAAAGAAGCGCCTGTCGCGCCGTGAAAGCGACGAGCATACCTCCGGCCATGTGATGGAGTTCCTCGCCAATTTTTTCGATCTCCTGCTGCATTTCGACGACCACCTGGTTTGGGTCGTGCAGAACTATGGCGGCTGGATCTATGCGCTGCTGTTTCTGATCATTTTTTGCGAGACGGGACTCGTCGTCACGCCATTTCTTCCCGGAGATTCGCTGCTGTTCATCGCCGGAACCCTGGCGGCAGGCGGCAATATGGATGTCAACCTGCTGGTCATGTTGCTGATCGTCGCGGCGGTCGCCGGAGATAGCTTGAATTACGCGGTCGGCGGATATCTGGGGCCGAAGGTTTTTCAGAACAAAAACGCGCGCTGGCTGAAGATCGAATACTTGGAGAAAACCCAGAGCTATTACGAGCGGCACGGCGGCAAGACCATCATCATCGCGCGCTTCGTGCCTATCATTCGTACGTTTGCGCCCTTCGTAGCCGGTATCGGCGACATGGCGTATCGGCGCTTTCTCGCTTTCAACGTGATCGGCGCTGTCTTGTGGGTCGCTTCGCTGACTTACCTCGGATATTTCTTCGGCAATCTGCCCATCGTGAAGCAGAATTTCGGCGTTGTGGTGATCGGGATCATCGTGCTATCGATCATGCCCGGCGTGTTCGAGTACCTGAAAGCCAGGCGCGCCAAGGCGGTGGCGTAGTACTAGTGGGCTGTAAGAGGCATTTGCGCACCACTGACAACCGGGCACTATGGCCCATTCCGGTTCGATAGTACGTTTC
>JBGTFJ010000110.1:0-7787 GCA_041747355.1 Burkholderiales bacterium | reverse complement strand
GGCTCGGCGAGCAGGTCGGCAGTTGGGTGATCCTGCATCTCGAGGGCGTCGACAACTACGGGGGCAGCACGGCTATCGTCGGCCACTGGTATGGATTGCACGGCCCTGAGACACGCCCGCAACGCGCGGCCGCGATAGTCGAATTGAACAATCGGCCGCAACTGCGCATGGAGCGCGGCAAGTATCGCCAGATCGCGCATTTGCGTGTGGCTTACGAAGACTTACGGGAGCCCGGCAATCGGGTCACGATCAACGCCGACGATCCCAGCAAACCCGAAGTCGTCTACCAAGGTCATTCGGAGTATGCCGAACGCGGCCGCCAGGCGCTCATGTCGGAACTCGAACGCCGTCTAGCGACCCTGCCCACCGAAGAAATTTTTGTCAAGCCGTGGTGTTGCCGACGGAGCTTCATATTCAGGGCACCGTCGTCATGGGCGATGATCCGCGCACCAGCGTCGTCGATGCTTATTCGGTGCACCATACGGTGCGCAATTTGCTCGTGCTTGGCAGCAGCAACTTTCCGACGGCTGCGACTGCGGACCCGACCTTGACCCTGTCAGCGCTTGCGTTGCGCAGCGCGCATTACGTCCTGAACAGCGCCCGTACAAACTAGTATGCGCGAGCTGCCCGAACTTATCGAATCTTTGCCTGACCCTTCGCGATGAATAAAGAACCGCAACCGGGCCGCAGGCGCTTCTTGAAACACGGCCTTGGCGTAGTCGGTGTTGCCGCGCTGACCTCGGCCGGCCTCGCGGCAGTGCTGAATTGGGGCAGCATTCGGGGATCGATCGGCTGATATGGGCGAGGCATGCGCGCCTACGCGGCCGGGTATATCCACGCCTATCTTCCGCTCGAAGAGCGCATTCGTAAAACCTTCGCTCACCTGACGATCGACGATGCCGGCTTGCGGCAATTCGTCATCGATTTCGAACGCAATTATGGTAAACCGTCGCTTTCCTCACCGCGCGCGCAGAGTAACGTTTCCAGTCAGTTTTTGTTATCGACCGATTTCTTTCTGAATGGCGCCGACGAATCGAAAATCGTGCGCTACATGGCGCTGTACGATCCGTATGTCAGCCCGTGCTGGAACCCGTTTCCACTGCCGGGATCTGCTTGATATCGGTCTTTCTCATTACTGTATCGCTTCCGGGGTGATCGCGTTTAGCGCAGCGGATAGCACGCCAGATCGTCCGCGAAGCTGACCTTGCCGCGGTAATGCTGCTGAATCGCGGCCAGCGTTTGCGATTCCTTGCCGAGCGTTCGCTGCATCCGGTGTGAAAGCACCACCTGACCGACTTTCGCGCGCCCGGCGATCTGCCCGATCGCCGAAGGCGGCATATGCAGTTTGCGCTCGACGCCTTGCGCGCCCTCCGGCACCGCGTTGTGCGCGACCAGGACATCAGCGCCCTGTGCAAGCTGGGCGAAGCTCGCACCTTCGCCGTTCATGTCGCCGGTGAAAACAATGCTCCTGCCGCCGGCCTCGACACGGAAGCCGAGCGCCGGAATCGGCCCGTGTATGACTCTGGCGGCGGAAATCTTCAGCCGCTCGTTGCGCGCGATCTCGCGCGTTTCGTCGTCTTTCAAGGTCACGTTCTCCGCCTTGATGCGGTACGCGCCCTTGTCGCTGACGAACGCGCTGAGATAGCGGTAAACGCCGCCCGGCTCGACGAACAGGCCGGCAATGAAAGCGCTGGTTGCCGGCATCACCTGATTGCCCGGCGGGCCATACACGGGCAACTCGCGCTTGCGATCGGTAAAGAACGAAGCCTTGACCAGCGCCGGGAAATCCGCGCTGTGATCGACATGCAGATGGGAAAACAGCGCGACATCGAGATCGCCGATCTGGGCGCCGGATTCGCCGAAGCGCAAAGCCGCGCCGCCGCCCATGTCGACCAGCGCCCGCGCCTTGCCGTCGACCCAGACCAGATAGCTGCTCGACGCACGCCCGGGCGTCAGCTCCGGCCCGCCTGAGCCCAGCACCTGAAGCGCGATTCCGTTTTCGCCGCAACCGGCGTTCGCCGCCGAAGTCAGCAGACACAGCATCGCGGCCACGACCAAATGGCGATTCGAAAGCAGGTGATTCATGAACATTCCTTTGACGGGGGTAAGCCCGCTACCGCGAGCGTCTGATGCCAGAACAAATTGCGGCTATAATTATTTCAGCCAAAACCGATTTCACTAGGAGGAGCTATGTTGAACTTAGTTCACGCGTCGATGGCAGCCTTGCTATGCGGCATGTTGTCCGTATCCCCATTCGCGTTCGCGCAGGAACTGACTGGCACGCTGAAGAAGATCAAGGATAACGGCGCGATTACGCTCGGTCATCGCGAATCGTCGATTCCGTTTTCGTATTACGACGACAAGCAGCAGGTTGTCGGCTATTCGCACGAACTCGCGCTGAAAATCGTCGATGCGATCAAGCAGGAATTGAAGACGCCGAACCTGCAGGTCAAACTGAATCCCGTCACGTCGCAAACGCGGATTCCGCTGATGCAGAACGGCACCATCGATCTGGAATGCGGTTCGACGACCAACAACAGCGAGCGGCAGAAACAGGTCGCGTTTTCCAATTCGATATTCCAGATCGGAACGCGGCTTTTGACCCGCAAGGATTCCGGCATCAAGGATTTCGCCGACACCAAAGGCAAGAACGTGGTGACCACCGCTGGCACGACCTCGGAACGGCTGATTCGCAAAATGAACGAAGAGCAGAAAATGGGCATGAACGTGATCAGCGCCAAGGATCACGGCGATGCCTTTCTGATGCTGGAATCGGGGCGCGCCGCCGCGTTTATGATGGATGACGCGCTGCTATTCGGCGAGATTGCGAAAGCGCGTCAGCCTGGCGACTGGATTGTAGTCGGCAAACCGCAGTCGTTCGAGGCTTACGGCTGCATGATGCGCAAGGACGATGCGCAATTCAAAAAAGTCGTCGACGCCGTGCTCGCCAAGCTGATGAAAAGCGGCGAGATCAACAAGATTTATGCCAAGTGGTTTACTTCGCCGGTGCCGCCCAAAGGGCTGAATCTGAATTTCCCGATGAGCCCCGAATTGCAGGCGCTGTTCAAGGAGCCGAACGACAAGGCGCTTGAATAGCGGCTATCTTGTTTTATGAGGTAGTCCGGTTGCCTCAGTCTAATCCACGCATATACGAAGAGCCGCTACCCTCCTTTGAAAAAGGGGGGTTAGGGGGGATTTCTCCAGCCGACGCAAAATCCCCCTCAGTCTCCCCCTCGACAAGCCCAGGGCAGGCTTTTTTGCAAAGGGGGAGGCAAGATAGGGGCGCTCTACTGCAGTGAACTACAACTGGGACTGGTCGGTATTCTTTCGTGAAGTGCCTTCGGGCGGCGCGACTTATGTCGACTGGTTGTTGGCGGGACTCGGCTGGACGATCGCGGTGGCCCTGTCGGCATGGATCATCGCTTTTAGTCTCGGCAGTATTCTCGGTGTGATGCGCACTTTGCCGAACCGCGTTTTGTCCGGCATCGCCACCGCCTACGTTGAAATCTTCCGCAATATTCCGCTGCTGGTGCAGTTGTTCATCTGGTTTTACGTCGTGCCCGAGTTGCTGCCGCGCGAAATCGGCGATGCGATCAAACAGATGGATCCGACATCGTCGCAATTTCTGACGGCATTCCTCTGCCTGGGAACGTTCACCGCAGCGCGGGTCTGCGAACAGGTGCGCGCTGGTATCGGCTCGCTCGGTCGCGGCCAGAAAAACGCCGGCTTGGCGATGGGTTTGAGCCTGCCGCAAACCTATCGCTATGTGCTGCTGCCGATGGCGTTTCGCGTCGTCATTCCGCCGCTGACTTCGGAGTTTTTGAACGTCTTCAAGAATTCGGCGGTGGCGCTCACCGTGGGCCTGTTCGAACTCACCGCACAAACCCGGCAGATCACCGAATATACTGCGCAAACTTTCGAGGCGTTTATCGTCACCACCATCTTGTATCTGATGATCACGATGATCGTGATCATCGTCATGCGCTGGGTCGAAAAGCGGACGCTGGTGCCGGGATACATAGGAGGCGCATGAGCGTCGCCACGAGGCTGTTAGCGAAACCACCGGCAGTGCCTGGCCGCTTCGGCCCTGAAAAGCAATCCGGTTTTAAAACTTGATCATGTACGAATTCGACTGGAGTTCGATTCCCGGCGCGATGCCGTTCCTGATCGACGGCATGGTGCTCACGTTGAAACTGTTGTTGCTGGCCGTGGCGATCGGCATCGTCTGGGGAACGCTGCTCGCGCTCGCCCGCCTGTCCCGCTTCAAGCTGTTGTCGGCAGCTGCCGGCGCGTATGTCAATCTGTTCCGCTCGGTGCCGCTGATCCTGGTGATCTTCTGGTTTTACTTTCTGGTGCCATTCATTCTGGCGGCGATCACAGGTAATGCCGGAGTCTCGGTCGGCGCGTTCTATTCTGCGCTGGTCGCGTTCGCGTTGTTCGAAGCTGCCTATTATTGTGAAATCATGCGCGCCGGCATCCAGAGCGTTCCGCGCGGCCAGCTTTCGGCCGCGTATGCTGTCGGCATGACGTACGGCCAGGCCATGCGGCTGGTGATTTTGCCGCAGGCATTTCGTAACATGCTGCCGCTGCTGCTTACGCAAAGCATCATCCTGTTTCAGGATACCTCGCTCGTGTACGTGATCAGCCTGTCGGATTTTCTGGGGGCCGCGAGCAAGGTCGGGACGCGCGACGGCCGGCTGGCCGAGATGTATCTGTTAGCTGCCGGGGTTTATTTTGCGATGAGCTTCGCCGCATCGAGCTTCGTAAAACGGTTGCAAACAAGATACGCGATATGATCAAAATCGATGCGGTCGGCAAGCGCTACGGCAGCTTTCAGGCGCTGACCGATTGCTCGACGCAGGTGGAGAAAGGCGAGGTCGTCGTCGTCTGCGGCCCATCGGGGTCGGGCAAAAGCACGCTGATCAAGTGCGTGAACGGGCTCGAGCCGTTTCAAAGCGGCAGCATCACGGTGAACGGTGTTTCGGTCCGCGACAGCAAAACCAACTTGCCGAAACTGCGCGCCGGCATCGGCATGGTATTCCAGAATTTCGAGCTGTATCCGCACATGAGCGTGCTCGCCAACATCTGCCTCGCGCAGATCAAGGTCTTGAAGCGGTCGCGGGACGAAGCGGAAGCGCGCGCCAAGAGTCTGCTGGATCGCGTCGGGCTCAGCGAGCAGGCGGGCAAATATCCGGGGCGACTGTCGGGCGGCCAGCAGCAGCGCGTCGCGATCGCGCGGGCGCTGGCGATGGATCCGATCGCCATGCTGTTCGATGAGCCGACTTCGGCGCTCGATCCCGAAATGATCAACGAAGTGCTCGACGTCATGGTCAAGCTGGCGCTCGACGGCATGACCATGATGGTCGTCACCCACGAAATGGGCTTCGCCCGCAAGGTCGCCAACCGCGTCGTGTTTATGGATCAGGGCCGCGTCGTCGAGGACGCGCCAACGGCCGAGTTTTTCGCTAACCCGAAAAGCAAGCGCGCGCAGCTTTTCCTGTCCAAAATTCTGCAGCACTGACTTTGCGATCGATCGACAACCGGTCGGTTGGTGATCGCCTTTTACCGGCTGTTTACTAGCTTGCGCTGGATGGCGGCGGGCAACTGACTGATGCGCTGCATTTCGGCGGTGTTCAACACGCCCGTATCGTTGAGATAGGCGACCAGCATCGGCGTCGCGTCGAACCCCCAGAACAGCTCATTGCCGGCAGCGAAAGTCGGCACACCGAATACGCCGGCTGCCTTCGCATCTTCGCTGTTCTGACGCAGCGTGTCCTTGACGCTTTGTTGCGCGATCTTTTCTTCGGCATCGGCGACGCCAATGCCGAGCGCCTTGGTCAAGGCCTGCCAGTTGTCGGGCTCGTCAGGCAGCCGGCCTTGTTGCCAAATGAAACGGAAAATCGTGCGAACCGCGCCGGGATCGTTGCCGAGTGCTACCGACAGCCGCAGAGCGCGCACCGGATTGAACGGATGGGCCGGCGGAAAACGAAACGGAACACCGGCCTGGTCAGCCTGCCACTGCACGTGTTTGTAGGTGAATTCCCGCTTGTGCGGGATCTCGGCCGGGCCGCGCTGCTTCAGGTGCTGGAGCAAGGCGCCGAACAGGATCGGCTTGAGCGTGACTTCCGTACCCGGCGGCAGCCGGTCGAATCGTTCCAGCTGCAGATACGAGAACGGCGAGACGAAATCGAAATACCAGTCAAGCTTCATGCTAAGGAGCCTCTGATTAACCTATCCGTGACCGCGCTGGCCGTTTCCGGGATGCGTCGCGAGACGCTGCGAGTGCCGTGTGGTCATTCCACACAAACGAGCCGCGGCGAAGCGAGGCGCCCGGACACGGCCAGCCCTTCGGGTTGCGACGATAAGGCCGCACCTCCGGCGTTACGGAGCTTGGCCGTGGAATGACCACTGTCCTGCGCCCCGCGCCTTGCATCTGCGGCCTTCTCGTCGCAACGCGGCCACGGATAGGTCAATCCAGAGGCTCCCTAGTCACAGCACGAAATTTTCGATGATGCGCGCGAGGTGTCCGGGTTGATCGTGATGCAGCATGTGGCCGGCGTCGTCGATCACGACTTCGTTGAAATTGCGGAACGCCTGCTGGCGGCGCGCAAATTCCTCGCGCGATTCCTTAAGCCAGTTGTGGATCCACGAATCGTTACCGGAAACCCATAGTACCGGTGCCGTCACCCGCTTCCAGCACGACATCGCTTCGTCGATCCGGTACAGGACCGGGTTGACCATCTTGTGGCGCGGGTCGCTGTTAGCCACGATTTCGCCGGTCGGCAGTTGTTTGGCCCAGAACCGAGACAGAAACAGCGCCTTGTCATCGGGCAGCCGCGGATTGTTCTGCTGCAGCCGCTCGGCGATCTGCTCGAACGAGGAATATGGCTTGAAGCGCGGCGAGTTGGCCAGCTCCGTGAGCCATTCGCTGTAACGTTCCGGCGCGGATTCGGCCGCCATGCGCGGGATGCCGAATCCTTCGAGCGATACCACCGCGCCGACGCGCTGCGGGCGTATGCCGGCGTACAGGCAGGCGACGTTGCCGCCCATGCTGTGACCGATCAGGCGCACCTCTCCTTCGGGCTGGAACAGCGTCAACAGCGCGTCGAGATCGGCGATATAGTCGGCGAACCAGTAGCCGTTGTCCGACCACTCGGTGTAGCCGAAGCCGCGCCAGTCAGGTGCTACGACGTACCAGTCGCGCGAAAACTCGTCTACCAGGAACTGGAACGAAATCGAAGTATCCATCCAGCCGTGCAGCAAAAAAAGCCTGGCGTGCGAGGGATCGCCCCAGGTTCGCACGTGATAGCTCAAGTTGCGGATTTCCGGGTAATGCGACTGGCTGTTTTTCATTTTGGTTAGCCTGAAGTGCCGCCATTATAAACCAGGTTGCAGAGCCGGCCGGTAGGGAGCTCGCCCCGGTCAAGCCGGCGTATCGCCGGACCGCGGCGCTGAGCATGGCGCCGATTTGGTTCATCGCGCGCGCCGGCTGATGCTAAAATTGCCGCTGCACCGCCGCTCACGTCCGCCCACTGTCGTTCAATTACGCGCGCTGAATTCCGTCCGCCTGCCCTGCATGTCCGCCTTCGCTTCATCGGATTCCCCGCCTTTCGTCCATCTGCGCCTGCACAGCGAATATTCGATCGTCGACGGTATCGTTCGCCTCGACGACGCGATCGCCAGGGCGGTTGCCGATTGCATGCCTGCTCTGGCGCTGACCGATCTTGCCAATCTGTTCGGCATGGTCAAGTTTTACCGCGCCGCGCGCAGCGCCGGGATCAAGCCGA
>JBGTFJ010000109.1:0-6334 GCA_041747355.1 Burkholderiales bacterium | reverse complement strand
GTCGGAAACCTTCATGACAAATCCAGCAAGCGGTTCAGTTTCGGAAGACTGCGCAAACGGCGGCAGCGGGTGGCGAACACGGGCAGCGGGCAGCTTAACAGAGCGTCAATAACACGGGCAAGCCGCCCGCATTCAGCGGATCCCATGCTGCGCCAACGCCCATGCCACGTGTTCACGAACCAGCTCGGACGGATCATCGCGACGGGCAAGCAGCGCCGCGCATGTTGCTGGTGTGCTGGGCGCATTGCCGAGCCCGACCGCGAGATTGCGCAGCCAGCGCTCGAAGCCGATGCGGCGAATCGCCGAACCCGTCAGACGCTCGTCAAACTGCGCCTCGCTCCAGGCGAACAGATCAACGAGCCGGACATCGTCAAGGCCGTGCCTGACTGCGAAATCGGGTTCGGCGCTGATTTGCGCATAGCGGTTCCACGGACAAACGAGTTGGCAATCGTCGCATCCGTAAACCCGGTTGCCGATAAGCTTGCGGAATTCGAGCGGAATACTTCCCCGATGCTCTATCGTCAAATACGAGATGCAGCGCCGCGCATCGAGTTTATAAGGGCCGACGATCGCTTGCGTCGGACAAACGTCGAGGCATTGCGAGCAACTGCCGCAATGGTTCTGCAGCGGACGATCGATCGGTAATGGCAAATCCGTATAGATCTCGCCCAAGAAAAACAGGGAGCCGGCTTCGCGCGACAACAGCAATGTGTGCTTGCCGCGCCAGCCGAGCCCGGCTTTGCTCGCGAGTTCTACCTCCATCACTGGCGCGCTGTCTGAGAACACCCGATAACTCGCACAACCGGCATCGCGCTTGAGGCGTTCGGCAAGCCGCCGCAGCTTGCCGCGGACGGTTTTGTGATAATCGCGTCCGAGCGCATAGCGCGAAATGAACGCTTTGTGCGGATCGGCAAGTATGTTTCCGCTGCTCGCCGCGTTCGCCCCCTGATAATCGAGGCGTGCGGAAATGACGCGCAGCGTTCCCGGAACCAGATCTGCCGGCCGCGAGCGTTTGCTGCCATGCCGCGCCATATAATCCATGTCACCGTGCCAACCTGCCGCAAGCCATCGGCGCAAGCCGGGCTCGGCCGCCGCCAGGTCGATGCCAGCGATGCCGATCCGCTGGAAACCAAGCGCCTTGCCCCAGGATTTGATATTCGCAGCGAGCGCCGACCAGTCCGGATTGGCGGGCTGCGATGTAAGCGGAACATGCATAAGCGATATGATAGGTGCCAGCCATGCGCATAATACAAAGCTTGCGTGACGAAAGCGCAACAGCCGAAGTTGGCGCCCGACTCGCACGATCGATCGAGCCCGGCATGATCATCTATCTGTCCGGCGAGCTTGGCAGCGGCAAGACAACGATGGTGCGCGCACTGCTGCGCGCACGCGGCGTCAGCGGTCGTATAAAAAGTCCGACGTTTACACTGGTTGAAGTTTATCCCATTTCCAAGTTAAACTTTTATCACTTTGATTTTTATCGCTTCGATAAACCGGATGAGTGGCTGTCGGCGGGCTTCAGGGAGTATTTCCGGCCCGACGCCGTATGCCTTATCGAATGGCCGGAGAAGGCAGGCGACAGCCTGCCCTCCCCCGATATTCGCATCCGTTTACGCTATGCCGCCGATGCGCGGATTGCCGAAATCCTGGCACCCACTGCCCAAGGCCAGCGTTGCCTAAGCCAATTGAGCAAGATCATCACATGAGCTTTCAATCCCGGCGCAGTGGTTCGCACGAGTTGCGCCGTTTTGCAATGCGGATAGGCATGCGGCTGAGCATGATCATGGCGCTGCTGATTTGCACTTTCGGTGCGCAATCGGCGACCCAGATCAACTCGGTCCGTGTGTGGCCGGCGCTCGAATACACGCGCATTACGATCGAAGCCGATTCGCCGGTTGCGCACCAACTTTTTATCATCAAGGAGCCGGACCGGCTGGTGCTCGATCTCGAAGGCGTCAACATCAATCCGATCCTCGAGGCGCTTCCCGGCAAGGTCGGCGTCGACGATCCGTATATCAAGCTCGCCCGCATCGGCCGCTACAAGCCGGAAGTTGCGCGCCTGGTGCTCGATCTCAAGAGCGCCGTCAAACCGCAGGTTTTCTCGATTCCTCCGGTGGGACAATACCGGCATCGGCTGGTGCTCGATCTATATCCGGCCGAACCTCTCGACCCGCTGATGGCGCTGGTGCAGAAGTTCGAGTATGGCGAAGCCGGCAAGTCACCATCCGACAAGAAGGCCGAGGCACCGCCGGGTAGCAAGGACGACGTGATCCGGCTGATCACAATCGCCATCGACGCCGGTCACGGCGGCGAGGACCCTGGCGCGCGCGGGCGCGGCGGCGCTGTGGAAAAACACGTCACTCTGGCGGTCGCGCGCAAACTGAAGGCGCTGATCGATGCCGAACCCAATATGCGCGGCGCCCTGATCCGCGACGGCGACTACTATATTCCGCTGCAGACGCGCGTATCCAAAGCGCGCAAGCTGCACGCCGATCTGTTCGTGTCGATCCACGCCGACGCCTACATCAAACCGCACGCGCGCGGATCGTCGGTGTTCGCCCTGTCCGAACGCGGCGCGACCTCGGTTGCGGCAAAATGGCTGGCCAGGAAAGAGAACGAAGCCGATTTGATCGGCGGGGTGAATTTCGATGTGCAGGATCCATATCTCAAGCAGACGCTGCTCGATCTCTCGCAAACGGCAACCATCAATGACAGCCTGAAACTCGGCAAGACCGTGCTCGCCGAGCTGTCCGAAATCAATTCGCTGCACAAGCCTGCCGTCGAGCAAGCCGGTTTCGCCGTGCTCAAGTCGCCGGATATCCCGTCGATACTGGTGGAGACCGCATTCATCAGCAACCCCGACGAAGAAAAAAAACTGACCAACGACGATTATCAGAAAAAGCTGGCGGAAGCGCTGGTCACCGGCATCAAGCGCTACTTCGCAAAAAATCCGCCCATCGCGCGCGACCGGCTGACGCAATCGAACGACTGAGCCGCATCGAGGCGTAATAGCGGCTTGCAGGCTTTTGGGAAGCGCTGGTCGCGGCAAGTCAGGAATAGAGGTCAAACAGGGAGATCGCCTTGAAACCATTCGCCTCCACCCGCACTGCGCGGGTCGTGTTCGCAAAATCGGCATGTCTGCTTGCGCTGATATCCTCGGGCGCCGCGGCAGCGCCGTTCGCCTACATCACGGATACGGCGAGTAACAGCGTCAGCGTGATCGATATCGCGAGCAACGCCGTAACATCTACGGTTACGGTAGGCACCAATCCGACCGGCGTGGCGGTCAGTTTCGATGGTGCGCGGATCTATGTCGCCAACACCGGCAACAACAGCGTGTCGGTGATCGATGCTGGCAGCAATACGGTAACGTCGACGATCACCGTGGGCAATGGCCCGGCCGGCATCGCGGTCGACGCCGCCGGTACGCGCACTTACGTCGCAAATGGCGTCAGCAACAACGTTTCGGTTATCGACACCGCAACCAACGCAGTCGTCGCGACGGTGCCGGTGCAAAACGGACCGAACGGCATCGTCGTCAACCCGGCAGGTACCCGCGTCTTTGTGGCGAACACCAACAGCAACAGCATGTCGGTCATCGACGCCGCCAACAATAGCGTGCTTGCGACCGTGATTGTCGGTCTGCGGCCGTTTGGCCTCGCGGTGAGCCGCGACGGCACGCGCGTTTATGTGACCAACGATGACAGCAATACCGTTTCCGTCATCGATGCAACGAACAACAGCGCGCTCACCCAGATCGCCGTCGACGACAGTCCAAACGGCATCGCCCTGAGCCCCGACGGCACGCTCGTTTACGTCGCCAACTTCGGCACCAACACGCTTTCCGTGATCGATCCGGCAAGCAACAGTTTGACCGAAACCTTCGGCAGCGGCGGCGTGAATCCGATCGGCGTGGCGGTGACGACTGACGGCTTGCGCGTTTATGTCGCCAACTCGACCAGTGGCGGCGTGGCGGTGATCGATCCTGTGGCGAACACGATTGCGTCGATCGCGGTCGGGCTGCAACCGACTGCTTTCGGCCAGTTCATCGTCGGCGTAACACCGGGCGCGGGCACGCTGCAATTCAGCGCGGCTGGCTATAGCGTCGACGAAGGCGCTGGTTCGGCAGTCATTACCGTTTCGCGGCGCAGCGGCAATGAAGGCGTAACGACGGTGCAATTCGCAACCAGCGACGGCAGCGCGATTGCCGGCAGCGACTACACGGCAACTTCCGCGACGGTCAGCTTTGCAGCCGGCGAAACGAACCGCACGGTCAGCGTCCCGATCGCCGATGATGTAGCGATGGAACCGGGCGAGACGATCGCGCTGACCTTAAGCAACGCGACCGGCGCGACGCTCGGCACGCAGAGTACGGCGATCCTGAATATCGCCGACAACGACTCGGCGAACGGGTCGGTCTTCGGCGGTGGTGGCTGTGCGCTCTACAATCCTGACGACGATGCCACACTCGGTATCGACGGTGGTTTGATGCTGTTGCTGGTCGCCGCATGGCTCGGCCTGTTGCGACATCGCGCTGCCGATGAAGGCGGTATTGGCGCCTCAACACAGTATCGCCAACCCTGCTGACCGGTGTGGCGCGACCGTCAGTTTCTGACCGCCCTGTCTGCGGGGCCGCTATTCTGGGCCGGATGGTCGCTGATCGCCGCCTCGAACTTCGAACCCCGCTTCGACCCTTATTGGCCGTTGCGCGAACCGATACGATTTCTGCTGCCCGCGCTGCTTTATCCGGTCATCGAAGAACTTGCATTTCGCGGACTGCTGCAGGAGTGGCTGTATCAAAAGCCGTGGGGTGCGCGCGGAATTGGTATTCGGCGAATTTGCAGCCCGATTTCCCGGGCCAACTGGCTGACGACGTTTGCGTTTGCGCTGGCCCATCTGCTTTATCACGCGCCGCTCTGGGCCGTCGCGGTGATTGTTCCATCGCTTGTGTTCGGTTACTTCCGCGATCGCTATCAGAGTGTCGCACCCGCCATCGTGCTGCACGTTTTCTACAACGCCGGTTATTTCTGGTTGTTCGCAGCCTGATCGCGGCAGCGCGACTTCTGGACGCCCAAGCGACACAGATGGGCAAACTCGCTTCGTGCCCGTTGTGCGAACGCAAAGCTGAAATCCGCGTTTTCCCGATGCGATTTTGCCTTGACTCGCTGCGTCGCCTCCACACCTTTCACGGCAACTGAGCGCATGAGCGGGAATCGTGTTTCCCTATTGCGGGCGCGCGACGTGCTGTCTCCGGCGGCGCTCTTCATCTGCTTCGTCGCTCTTTTCGCTCCATTCTTCCCGACCGGCGATGCCATCGCGGCTGCCGACGACGAATTCTCGTATCGCATCGAGGTTGAAGCGCCAAATGATCTGGCCAAGCTGCTGCGGGAGAACCTCGATATCGACAAATGGCACGACAGCGCCGAGATGGACATCGGTCAACTGCGCGTTCTTTACCGTAATGCGCCGGACAATATCCGCGTGTTGGCCGCTACCCAGGGATTTTATTCACCCGTCATCACGCCATCTCTGCAACAAGCCGGCGACGTCTGGGTTGCGCGTTTTGTCGTCGATCCCGGCCGTCCGACGCTCGTATCGGAAGTCGAACTGCGCTTTACCGGCCCTATCGCCAGTTTGCCGGACGGGGCGCGCCCGAATGTCGAGCGCTTGCGACTATCCTGGACCCTGAAGCAGGGGGAGATTTTTCGGCAGCAAGCCTGGGAAGCGGCCAAGCGCGATTTGCTCCGCGATGTCCTCGTCTACCGCTTTCCAACTGCTACTATCAGCGACAGCCGCGCGACCGTCGACCCGGCAGAACACGAAGCGGCGCTGATGGTCGAAATCGACAGCGGTCCTGAATACCGTTTCGGTGATCTCGAAATCAAGGGATTGCAGCGTTATCCGCCGAGCGTCGTCGAGAATCTGAATCCGATCGCACCGGGCGCGATCTACTCGCAGGAAGCGCTCGCCGAATTCCAGGCGAGGCTGCTCGAGACCGGTTATTTTGCGACGGCGGTGGTCAATCCAGAAACCGAAGGCGGAACAGCGCGCGGCCACATCGATGCGGCTGGCCAGGCGATCGCGCCGATCAGGCTGACCCTGATCGAGAACACGTCGAAAAAACTCGGCTTCGGCGTGGGCTACAGCACCAATACCGGAGTGCGCGGCGAGATCGCGTATCGCGATTTCAACATCTTCGATTCCGCTTTGCGCTTCACCACCAATCTGCGCCTCGAACAGAAGCAACAATCCCTGCTGACCGATCTGGAGTGGCCGCGCAATCGGCGAGGGCACGTCTACGGCATTGGCCTGAAGGCGCTGCGCAGCGACATCG
>JBGTFJ010000108.1:0-2432 GCA_041747355.1 Burkholderiales bacterium | reverse complement strand
TCATCCTGACGCCGGAGATCGCCGACGATTTTGTCGAACTGATGAAAGCCAAGGCGGGCGCATTGGAAATCGGCGATCCGACGCAGGAAAGCACGCAACTCGGCCCGATGGCGCGGCACGATCTGCACGACAACCTGCACCGCCAGACCCAGGATTCGATAAAGGAAGGCGCGCTCGCGGCGCTCGGCTGCGCGCCTGTCGAGGGTGAGGGATTCTATTACCTGCCGTCAATCCTCGACCGCGTCACGCCGCAAACCCGGGCCTGGCGCGAAGAATTTTTCGGCCCGGTGGCGCTCATCATCCGCGCGCAAAATGAAGCCGATGCGATTCGCATTGCCAACGATACGCGGTTTGGGTTGGGCGCCAGCATCTGGAGTGCGGATGGGGAGCGCGCCGAAAAGCTGGGGCGCGAAATCGCCTCGGGTTCGACCTTCGTCAATGGCCTGGTGAAATCCGATCCCCGATTGCCGTTCGGCGGCGTGAAAGCCTCCGGTTTTGGGCGCGAGCTGTCGTATCACGGCATCCGCGAGTTCACGAATATCAAGACGGTTTGGATCAGATAGGAGTCGCGAGCCTGGCTTACGCCTACTCGCTTTCGTGCTGCCCAACCCGCACGATTTTCAGCGTATTGGTATGCCCTGCTTGCCCTATTGCTTCGCCTATCGTCAGCACAATCAAATCGCCGTGCTTGACGGCGCCCCGGCGCAGCAGCTCCTCTTCGGCTGCGAGCAAGACTTCGTCGCGATCGAGGGAGGATGTATTGAAACGGATCGAATGCACGCCGCCGTACAACGTAACTTTGCGCCACGTTTCCTGCACCGGCGTCATTGCGTAGATCGGTACGCCGGCGTTGACACGCGACATCCAAAGCGTGGTCGAGCCCGATTGCGTCAACGCGCCGATGGCCTTGGCTTTCAGATGAAACGCCGAAAACGATGCCGCCATGGCGATCGATTGATCGATGCGCGTATAGGAGGCCTGATTCATGAAGCCGCGCCGGTCGAGCTGCGCGTCGTTTTCCTTTTCGGCTTCGATGCAGACACGATTCATCGCCTCGACTGCCTCGACCGGGTAGTAGCCGACCGCGCTTTCCGCTGACAGCATGACTGCGTCAGTGCCGTCGAGCACGGCGTTGGCCACGTCGGAAACTTCGGCGCGGGTCGGAATCGGACTCTGGATCATCGACTCCATCATTTGCGTGGCCGTGACGACGACCTTGTTGCGTGCGCGGGCGGTGCGAATCATGCGCTTTTGCAATGCGGGTACGGCTGCGTCGCCGACTTCAACGCTCAAATCGCCGCGCGCGACCATGATCGCGTCGGTCACGCCGAGGATGTCATCGAGCGCTGTGATGGCCTCGGCGCGCTCGATTTTCGCCCTCAGCAAGCCCTTGCCGCCGGCCTCGCGCAGCAATTTACGCGAGCGCGCGATGTCTTCGCCGCTGCGTACGAAAGAGACCGCCAGATAGTCGGCTTCCATTTGCGCGGCGAGCTTGATGTCTTCGAGGTCTTTGTCGGTCAAAGCGGGCGCCGACAGGCCGCCGCCCTTGCGGTTGATGCCCTTGTTATCCGACAACGTCCCGCCCTGCTTGACGCTGCAAATTATTTGCCCGCCATTGACTTCATCGACCTTCAGCACGATCAAGCCATCGTTGAGCAGCAGCGTATCGCCGGATGAAACGTCGTTTGGCAGATTACGGTAATCGAGGCCGACTCTCTGGTGATCGCCGATGTCGGCATCGGCGTCGAGAACGAAGCGGGAGCCGGCTACCAGGCGGGTCTTGCCCTGGGCAAACTTGCCGATGCGGATTTTCGGGCCCTGCAAGTCGGCTATGACGCCGACTGTGCGGTCGCAATCGCGGGCAATTTGTCGCGCGAGTTCCACGCGTTTCAGATGCTCTTCCGCCGTGCCGTGCGAAAAATTCATCCGTACGACGTTGACGCCGGCTTTGATCATGCGTTCAAGCACTTTCTGGCCACGCGATGCCGGGCCTATGGTTGCGACGATTTTGGTTCTGCGAAGCATGTTTGGAAAAGGGGGATCGGGGATCGGGGATCGGGGATCGGGGATCGGGGATCGGAAGTAGACTAAGGCTTAGTGAAGCGCCAGGCGCAATTATTTTCTCTCGACCTGCGCCCCGCTATGGCGCTCCTATACCTGATCCCCGCTTCTCAAGAATCTCCACCGCGGGCAACGTCTTCCCTTCCAGGAATTCCAGAAACGCGCCCCCGCCTGTCGAAATATACGAAACCTGTTCGGTGACTCCGTACTTGCTGACTGCCGCCAGCGTATCGCCACCGCCCGCGATCGAAAACGCGCCGGATTCGGCGATCGCTCGCGCCAACGCCTTGGTGCCGCCGCCGAACTGGTCGAATTCGAAGACACCGAGCGGCCCGTTCCAGACGATCGTGCCGGCGTTTTTTACGATTTCG
>JBGTFJ010000107.1:0-3948 GCA_041747355.1 Burkholderiales bacterium | reverse complement strand
GGCTATTCCATGCAGGAGCACCACGATTTGCAGGTGTTCGGCCATATTCGCGGCCAGACCATCGAAGCGCAAGCCGCGCAGCTCGGTTTCGCAAGCGAGCGCTGGCGCCTGTTCAACGAAAGCGCGGCCGGCTATGGACTGTTCCGCAGCGAAGACAGCGCCATGCGCATCGCGCATGACCAGTTGATCGCGGTGCGCTCGGCGGGCGTGGACGCATTTTCAATCGGCGCCGTCGAATGGCTGCGTCACGACAGCAAAATGCAGTTACATCTCGGCGTGCGTATTCTCGGAGGCGCGCCGCTCGCCGTCGCGGTTCGCGCGGATGGCGCAAGTCATCGCTTTATGCAGGCTTTGCTGCTCGCCGAGATTCAGCCTATGCAGATTCCGGCCAGCCTGCTGCTGCCGCTTGGCATGATGGCGCCGGGTCAGACACTGGAGCTTTACACCGGTCGATCGCTGCGAGTGAAACTGGACGCCGTGCTGGAAAAAGGCAGCGACTTCGAACGCGTCACTTTCGAAGTCATAGCCTGAGCTTCGAGGTTTACCGCCTGAGTCTTTCAAGTTTTCCCGCGGGGTTACCGGGGCGAGTTTCAGGTCGACACACACCGCCAGCCTATCGTGCCACCGGCGCGAAGCGGCGCCAGTATTTCGACGCCGAACGGCAACTGTCGAGGTACCTCCCAGCTTTCGTCTATCAACGTAATCCGGTCGGCATTGCGCGGCAGACGATAAAAATCGGCGCCAAAGAAACTGGCGAAACCTTCAAGGCGATTCAGCGCGCCAGCCGCCGCGAATACTTCCGCGTAAAGCTCGATGCCGGCGAATGCCGTGTAAACGCCGGCGCAGCCGCAAGCTGACTCCTTATTCTGCAAGCTGTGCGGCGCGCTGTCGCTACCGAGAAAAAACTTCGGGTTGCCGCTGGTCGCAGCAATCAGCAAGGCTTGGCGATGCTTCTCGCGTTTCAGCACCGGAAGGCAATAGTGATGGGGACGCAGTCCGCCGCTGAACAGCGCGTTGCGGTTCAACAGCAGATGATGCGCGGTAATTGTTGCCGCGACGCCAAAACGCGATCGCTCGATAAATTCGACAGCGTCCGAGGTCGTCAGGTGCTCCAACACGACACGCAATTTGGGATAGCGCAACAGCAGCGGCGCCAAAACGCGATCGATAAAAACGCTTTCGCGATCGAAAACGTCGACATCGGGATCATTGAACTCGCCGTGCACGAGCAAAGGCAAATCAAGCTGTTCCATCGCGGCAAGAGCCGCGTCGCAATTTTCGATTGCGGTCACGCCGGAAGCGGAATTGGTTGTCGCACCGCGCGGATACAGCTTGATACCGTGCACAACGCCGCTTCGTTTAGCCTTGCCGATTTCCGCAGCAGACGTCGTATCGGTCAAATAGAGCGTCATCAGCGGCTCGAACGAAACACCGCGAGGCAGGGCGGCCAAAATACGGCTGCGGTATGCTAGCGCGAGGTCGGTAGTCGTGATCGGCGGCGTCAGGTTCGGCATCACAATGGCGCGCCCAAAACGAGCGGCCGTAGCGGGGAGCACCGAGGCCATTGCCGCGCCGTCGCGCAAATGCAAATGCCAGTCGTCAGGACGGGTTAGCGTGACGCGATTCATGCCTTGGTGCCAGCAAGTGTGCGACCGGTGAATCGGCCTGACGACCGAATATTCTTGGGGGTGGCGGCGACGCTGGAAGACAAGATTCGGTCGGCGGGATTCAACTCTGACTGCCGGCCATTCATTCGCGGTGGTTGTGGTAGGCCGTGGCGGGCTCGAACCGCCGACCAACGGATTAAAAGTCCGCTGCTCTACCAGCTGAGCTAACGACCCATAAAACGAAAACGCGGATTATACCGCTCGCGCAAGGGTCGTTCAATGCGAATGGCCTGCGCGACCCCATGTTTCTTCGGCATTCACGCAGCGAAAAATTTCTGGGCAGTCGTTTCAGCGAGCGGCATGATTCAGTGGACGGCGTATCGCGTTGGATCGGCGATGTCGGCGGCGGCAAAGCCGGCGCGTCGCAGTGCGCATGCGTCGCAATTCCCGCAGGCGAGCCCGTACGGATCGGCCTGGTAGCAAGAAACCGTCTGGCTGAAATCGACGCCGAGCGCCGATCCCTGACGAATGATCTCGGCCTTGGTCAGCGCGATCAGCGGCGCGTGTATGGTCGTTGCGCAGCCTTCGACCGCAGCCTTGGTCGCAAGCTTTGCCATGGCTTGAAAAGCGGCGATGAATTCGGGCCGGCAATCGGGATAGCCCGAGTAATCGATTGCATTGGCGCCGATGAAGATGGCTTCGGCCCGCAAAACCTCGGCCCACGCAAGCGCGAGCGACAAAAAAATTGTATTGCGAGCAGGGACATAGGTGAGTGGAATACCGGCGCCCACAGTCACACCGGTCGCGCCCGGCACTGCGATGGCCGGATCGGTAAGCGCGGAACCGCCGAACATAGTCAAATCGAGATACGCCAGACGCTGTTCGTGCGCGCCCAGGCTTTGCGCGATACTGGCGGCGGCCGTGAGTTCGGCGCGATGCCGTTGGCCATAATCGACGCTGAGTGCGTAGCATCGGTAATCGTCGCAACGCGCGATAGCCAGCGTCACCGCGGAATCGAGCCCACCCGATAGCAGGACTACAGCTTTTTTCATGCAGACGAAAGCGCTATTCCTGGATCCGGCGCAAAGGCTGGAACGATTTACATTGCCCGGGCGGATTCCTTCGTTGGATCAGCGCAGCCCGCAACTAAACGCCGCGCTTTTCACCCCACAATATCTTGTGCAACTGCAATTGCATGCGAACCGGCAACCGGTCGCGAAGGATCCATTCGGCCAGGGTTGCAGGGGCGAGAGTCTCCCAGACAGGAGAGAACAGCACGGGGCAGATGTCGGCAAGCGCGCGCTCCCGCAACGTTTGCCTCGCCCACGCGTAGTCCGGCTCATCGCTTATTACGAATTTGATCTCATCATGCCGGGTCAGATGGGCGAGATTATCCCAGAGATTCCTGCCGGATTCGCCGGAGCCCGGCGTTTTGATATCGACGATCTTCGAAACCCTGGTGTCCACTGCGGCAAGGTCCAGCGCACCGCTGGTTTCGAGCGATACCGAATAACCTTCATCGCTTAAAACGCGCAGCAAAGGCAGGCAATTCTTCTGCGCCAGCGGCTCGCCGCCGGTGACTGTTATGTAATGCGCCTGATGCGGGCGGACCTGGTCGAGAACAGCCGAGATGGGCAAGGTTTGGCCGCCATGAAACGCATATTCGGTATCGCAATAGACGCAGCGCAGCGGACAACCGGTCAGGCGAATGAAAACCGTCGGATGACCCACCCGGCTGGTCTCGCCTTGCAGCGAATGGAAGATTTCGGTTACGCGCAGGGGTAAGGACAGTAGCGGCAAGGGCGAACGCGCACCGGAATTGAATGCTGCGTCCGCCGGCCGGACTTCTTCGAAAACTTCCATGCTGCAAGGCTTATTTCAGCGAACTGAGACGACGTTTGGCTTTTGCGCCCGCCTCGCTCGACGGATAGCGGCCGATCACATCATGCAACGTTATTTTGGCGCCAGCGGCATCGCCCATTTCCGACTGCGCATTGGCGATGTTCAGCAGTGCGTCAGCCGCTTTCTGGCTGCGCGGATAATTCGAGAGCAGCTTTTTCTGGCTGGCGATGGCGCCCGCAAAATCGCGCTGGGCGAATTGCGCATTGCCTATCCAGTATTGCGCGTTCGGCGCCAGCGAAGAGCTTGGGTGCGCGCGCAAAAAATTCTGAAATCCGCTGACCGCACCCGCGTAATCACCGTGTTTGAACAGGTTGTAAGCGTTATCGTAAACGCTAGCCTCGGACGTCGTCCCTGAGTCTGCCGATGTCTTGTCCGATGATTGGCTTTCCGTTGCCGTGGCGGTCGGTGAAGCCGAAGCCTTGGACTCAGTTCTGCCGCT
>JBGTFJ010000106.1:0-3639 GCA_041747355.1 Burkholderiales bacterium | reverse complement strand
GCTATGATCTCGCTGGCTTTGCCTGCTTCCTTCAGGCGCACCGCTTCTTCGATCGCGATTTCGTCGAACGGATTCATCGCCATCTTGAGATTGGCGGTATCGACGCCGCTGCCGTCGGCTTTGACTCTTACCTTGACGTTGAAGTCGACGACGCGTTTTACCGCGACCAGAATTTTCACTTCTGAGTTTTATTTTTTGAACAGCGCGCCGATTTCACCGACGACGCCGCGGCGAAACGCGAGCACGCACAGGACGAAAATCACGCCGGTAATCACCGTGACCCACTCGCCGAGACCAGCAGCATAACTTTGCAACCCGACAACGATGCCCGCGCCTGCAATCGGCCCGAATACCGTGCCCAGCCCGCCGAGCAGTGTCATGAGCACGACCTCGCCGGACATGTGCCAGTGCACGTCGGTCAGGGACGCCAGCTGAAACACCAGCGTCTTGGTCGAACCGGCAAGGCCGGACAACGCGGCTGATAACACGAAAGCGACGAGCTTGTATCTGTCGACATCGTAACCAAGCGAAATCGCGCGCGGTTCGTTTTCGCGAATCGCTTTCAATACCTGGCCGAACGGCGAGTGTATGGCGCGGTAAATGATCCAGAAGCCCACGCAGAAAATGGCGAGCACAAAAAAGTACATCGTGTATGTCTGGTTCAGATCGAAGATGCCGAACAGCCGGCCGCGCGGCACGCCTTGCAAGCCGTCTTCGCCTCCGGTGAACGGAAATTGCAGCGCGAGGAAATAGATCATCTGCGCCAGCGCCAGCGTGATCATCGCGAAATAAATCCCGGCGCGGCGGATGGCGAGGCCGCCGACCAGAAAGCCGAGCACCGCGGCTACCGCGGTTCCGGCGAGCAGCCCGAGCTCGGGCGTGAGCGGCGCGGTGTCGATGGACAGACTGATGAACTTCAAAAAACCGGGGGCGGTATAATTTATGTCGAATCCATTTCTGACGAAATGGCCGGTGACGTAGGCCGCCGAGCCAAAAAAAGCCGCGTGGCCGAACGACAGCAGTCCGGTATAGCCGAGCAGCAGGTTGAACGCGCAGGCGAACAACGCAAAGCACAGCAGCTTCATCAGAAACACCGGGTAGACGAACATCGGTGCGATGACCAGGACTGCGAGCAGCACGAGCATGATGAGGTAATCGCGTTTCATCGCATCTCTTCGTTCTCCGGGAAAAGAGCTTCCGGATCCGGATTGTCAAACGCCGCTGGATTCCCGCCGGAGCCTGCCCGCGAATGGGTAAATCGGGGGCGGGAATGACGATCGCTTAGGATGATCAGCCGTCGTCCCCGTGCAGACTGGGACCCAGTGGCTTTGCCGGCTATCATTTTTCCCTGCCGAACAATCCGGCCGGCCGCACCAGAAGCACGATCGCCATGATGACGAATACGACGACAGCCGACGCTTCCGGGTAATAGACGCGCGTCATGCCTTCGACCAGCCCCAGGCCGAGGCCGGTGACGATGGAGCCGAGTATCGAACCCATGCCGCCGATCACGACGACCGCGAAGACGACGATAATCAGGTTCGAGCCCATCACCGGATTCACCGAAAAAATCGGCGCCGCCAGCACCCCGGCAAATGCCGCGAGCGCTACCCCGTAACCATAGGTCAGCGTAATGAGCAGCGGCACGTTGACGCCAAATGCCTGCAGCAGTTTGGGGTTTTCAGTCCCGGCGCGCAGATAGGCGCCGAGCTTGGTGCGCTCGATCACGAACCAGGTCACGAGGCAGACCAGAAGCGATATCGCCACCACCCAGCCGCGATATTTCGGCAGGAACATGAAGCCGAGATTCCATGCCCCGGCGAGCGCTTCCGGCACTGTGTAGGGCTGGCCTGAAATCCCGTAGTAATAGCGAAACATGCCTTCGATGATCAGCGCCAGACCGAAGGTCAGCAACAGCCCATACAAATGATCGAGGTGATACAGACGTTTCAGCAGCAGGCGTTCGAGCAGCATCCCGAAAATGCCGACCGCCAGCGGCGCCAGCACCAGAGCCACCCAGTAGTTGATGCCGAAATACGTGAGACCGATCCACGCCATGAACGCGCCCATCATGTAGAGCGCGCCATGGGCGAAATTGATGATGTTGAGCAGGCCGAAAATAATCGCCAGGCCGAGGCTCAGCACGGCGTAGAACGAGCCATTGATCAGCCCGACCAGAAGCTGCCCGAATAGCGCCTGCGTCGGAACGCCGAAAATTTCAGTCATATTTCAGGGAGGCGTGAAGAGGCGTGAGGAGGACGACCAAACCGGCTGCAGCGCTTCCCGCTCCCGCCTCACTCCTTCCTCCTTGCTATTTTTTCACCAGCGGACACCTGCTTTGCGCCATCGGCTGGAACGCCTGGTCGGCGGGAATCGTCTGGCGAATATGGTAATAATCCCAGGGTTGCTTCGACTCCTCCGGTTTCTTGACCTGCGCCAGATACATGTCGTGCACCATGCGGCCATCTTCGCGAATCTTGCCATTCTTGGCGAAAAAATCGTTGATCGGCGTCGCCTTCATGGCTTTCATGACGGCTGCCGTGTCATCGGTGCCCGAGGTTTTGACCGCCTTCAGATAATGCATGACAGATGAATACTGGCCGGCTTGCACCATGGTCGGCATGCGCTTGTGCTTGTCGAAAAAGCGCTTCGACCAGGCGCGGGTATCATCATCGCGGTCCCAGTAATAGCCGGTCGTCAGATACATGCCCTGTGTCGCTTTCAGGCCGAGCGCATGAACATCGCTGATGAACATCAGAAGCCCGGCCAGGGTCTGCTTGGGCGTGATGCCGAATTCGGCCGCTTGCTTGATCGAATTGGTGGTGTCGGTTCCGGCATTAGCCAATCCGATGACTTTCGCGCCCGACGCTTGCGCCTGCAGCAGGAACGACGAAAAATCCGTCCCCGGGAATGGATGGCGCACTGAGCCCAGCACCTTGCCGCCGCTGGCTTTGACCACCGCCGTCGTATCGGCTTCAAGCGAGTGGCCGAACTTGTAATCCGCGGTCAGGAAATACCAGGTATCGCCACCCTGTTTGACCACGGCCTTGCCAGTGCCATTGGCCAGAGCGTACGTGTCGTAGGTCCAGTGCACATTGGTGTCCGTGCAGTCTTCGTTGGTGATCGCGGTCGACGCCGGGCCCGACATCATCGTGATCTTGTTTTTTTCCTTCGCGACTTTCATCACCGCCAGCGCGGTCGAAGTCGTGACCAGTTCGGTGATGACATCGACGTTTTGGGTGTCGAACCATTCACGCGCCTTGTTGGCCGCGATGTCGCCCTTGTTCTGATGATCGGAGGAAATCATTCCGATCTTGAAAGCGGGTTTTTCCTTCGCCGTGAAATCATCGATCGCCATCTGTGTTGCGAGCACCGCGCCGGAACCCGACAAATCGGAATACAGTCCGGACAAATCCGTCAACACGCCGATCTTGACGTCGTTATCCCACTTTTTCTCCTGCGCAAAGCCGACGTTCGAGATAGCGGCGCCCGATAACGCGAACGTCGACACGAGCAGACTGCTCATTACCTTTCTGCTTAGCAATTTGCGTTTCATTCCATCGCTCCTGAAGTAGATCGTTCTAATTTGGGTATCGCTTCCAGCGCAGCATGACGGGCGCTGACTGCTTAACGCGCATC
>JBGTFJ010000105.1:0-2235 GCA_041747355.1 Burkholderiales bacterium | reverse complement strand
CAAGGTGCCGCGCGCGATGCGGCCGATGCCTATGCGGCCGACAAAGCTCGAATAATCGAGCGCACTGATTTGCAGTTGCAAGGGCTCATCGGGATTTCCGCGTGGCGCCGGAACATGCTTCAGGATCGCATCGAACAACGGGCGCATATCGCCGCTTTCGGTTTTCAGATCCAGGGTCGCGTAGCCGAGCAAGGCCGACGCATAGATAACCGGAAAATCGAGCTGCTCCTCCGAGGCGTCGAGCTTGTGGAACAGCTCGAACGTATGATCGACAACCCAGGTCGGCCGTGCGCCCGGACGATCGATCTTGTTGACGACAACGATAGGCTTCAGGCCCTGCGCCAAGGCCTTGCGCGTGACAAAACGCGTCTGCGGCATCGGACCATCGACCGCATCGACCAGCAACAGCACGCCATCGACCATCGACAGCACGCGCTCGACTTCGCCGCCGAAATCCGCGTGGCCCGGGGTATCGACGATATTGATATGCGTGCCTTTATAATCGACCGCGGTGTTCTTGGCGAGAATGGTAATGCCGCGCTCGCGTTCGAGGTCGTTCGAGTCCATCACCCGCTCGGCGATGTGTTGATGCGCGGCGAATGCGCCAGCCTGGTGCAACAGCTTGTCGACCAGCGTGGTTTTGCCGTGATCGACGTGGGCGATGATGGCGATATTGCGAAGGGGGCGACCGGTTTCGGGTGAGCGAGACATGGTATTTCCAACTTGAGGCTGCGAAGGGGCGGGATTCTAACACATGGGGCTTTCGTTCCTGCCTCAACTGCGTATAATCGCGGCTCCGGCCACCTTGGCCGGTTGCTGTCTGACCCTTCTTCGAATAACGCGCCGGCACACACAAGCACATCTGCTTGCCCGCCGCCGCTTATTTCTGTTCCGGCAAATCAACGGAAACGCTGGGTGAGAATAACAGCCCGGTGTGCTACCGCATTTCGAAAGCTTCGCATAGGCCGTAACCGCACGGGCCATGTCCAGTTACTGGCTGGATCAGACCCGCACGAACGTGACCTTATCGAAGAACTCCTGTGCCGTCGGCACGATTTTTCGTGCGTTTCAAGGAACCCTATGTCATTTGAAAATCTGAATTTGCATCCGCTGATCGTCAAGGCGATTGCCGATAGCGGCTACACCGAACCGACCCCCATCCAGGCCGCCGCGATTCCGGAATTGCTGGCTGGATCCGACATCATGGCCTCAGCGCAAACCGGCAGCGGCAAAACCGCGGCCTTCATTCTGCCTGCGCTGCAGCGACTGCTCGAACCATCGCCGTCGAAGACGCGTGGCCCGCGCATTCTGGTGCTGACGCCGACACGCGAACTCGCGCTGCAAGTCACGGCCGCCGCCGACAAATACGGCAAGTACATGCAGCGGCTGCGCACCGTCAGCATCCTCGGCGGCATGCCGTATCCGCTGCAAAATAAACTGCTGTCGCAACCTGTCGACATTCTGGTCGCAACCCCTGGCCGGCTGATCGATCATATCGATCGCGGCCGTATCGACTTTTCGCGCCTTGAAATGCTGGTACTCGACGAAGCCGACCGCATGCTCGATATGGGTTTTATCGACGACGTCGAAAAAATCGCGGCGGCGACACCGGCCACACGGCAGACACTGCTGTTTTCGGCGACGCTCGAAGGCAGTATCGCGAAGCTTGCCAAACGCCTGCTCAGAACTCCGAAACTGATTCAGATCGCCGAGCCAAAGGCGCGCCAGGAACATATCGAACAGCGCGTCCATCACGTCGACGATCTCGCGCACAAGAAGCGTTTGCTCAATCATCTGCTGCGCGACGCCGAAATTCATCAGGCGATCGTGTTCATCGCCACCAAGCGCGACGCCGACAGCCTTGCCGACGAGTTGCATGCACAAGGCCACAGCGCATCCGCATTGCATGGCGATATGGGGCAACGCGACCGCATTCGCACCCTGACGCGGCTGCGCACCGGTCAGCTCCGGGTGCTGGTTGCAACCGACGTTGCCGCCCGCGGCATCGACGTACTCGGCATCACGCACGTGATCAACTACGATCTGCCGAAGATCGCCGAAGACTATGTGCATCGCATCGGACGCACGGGTCGCGCCGGCGCGACCGGAATCGCCATCTCGTTTGCTGGCGGCAAGGACACTTTGCAGTTGCGCAAGATCGAGCGCTTCACGGGTAAAAGCATAACCCCGCACGTCGTTGCCGGCTTCGAGCCGTCGCGCACGCGGCACGCGCCG
>JBGTFJ010000104.1:0-3463 GCA_041747355.1 Burkholderiales bacterium | reverse complement strand
GATTCGCCACACACTCGAGGGTTTGCGGAAAAAAGTCGGCGCTGCGCGCGTGCTCGCAATTCTCGAACCGCGTTCCAACACGATGAAAATGGGCGTCTGGCGCGATGATTTGGGTCACAGTCTGGGCGCTGCCGACCGGGTGTTCTGCTACACCGGCAATCTCGGCTGGGATGTGCAGGGCGCGCTGGCGCCGCTGGGTAGCAAGCTGAGTCTGCACGACGATTTACCGGAACTGGTCGGAAGCATCGTTGCGGCTGCGCGAGGCGGCGATCACTTGCTCATCATGAGTAATGGCGGCTTCGGCGGCATCCACGAAAAGTTGCTGAAGGCGCTGCAAAGCGCGACCGTTCCTGGCGCAGAGCGGGCTTGATTATTCCGCGCGCCGATTTTGGCGATGCGCGCTTGATCCTTTATCTGCACGGCTTCAATAGCTCGCCGTCGTCTTTCAAGGCGCGCGCCTTCGCCGAGCACCTGAGACGGCTTGGCCGCAGCGATGAATTCGTCTGCCCGGCCCTGCCCGTTTCCCCGACCTCGGCGATTCGCGCGGCGGAAGACGCTATCGAGAGCCACGCCGGCGAGCGAATCGGCCTGGTCGGCAGTTCGATGGGTGGCTATTACGCCACCTGGCTGGCGGAGAAATACGATCTGAGAGCGGCGCTGGTGAACCCGGCGGTACAACCTTACGATCTGCTGCGCGATCTTCTCGGCGTGCAAAAAAACTTTCACAGCGGCGCGCAATACACGCTGACCTTGCAACTCGTCGAGCAATTGCGCCAGTTCGATGTCGCGAAGTTGGGCAAACCCGAGCGTTACCTGCTGCTGACCCAGACCGGCGACGAGGTGCTCGACTATCGCGCCGCGGTGAAGAAATACTACGGCGCGCGGCAAGTCGTCATCGACGGCGGCGACCACAGCTTCGTCGGTTTCGAGCGATACATCGCCCCGATTCTCGAATTTCTTGAAAGAAAGTAGCGGGCCTATCCGCTGCAAGAGCCGCGTAGGGCCGGAGCAGGTTACGGCTGCGGTATAATCGCGCAAGTTTTTTGTACCGTTTTTGATTTTCCGCTCACGGCGTCTCGCCTCTTTCCCCATTCATGAATGTTTTTTACGAAGAAGACGGCGGCTTCAAGGTCGGCGCCGTGCTGGCCGACAACAACTCGTCGCTGCAGGTCGAGGCGCCGCACGGCAAGCGCAGCAAAATCAAGTCGAACGCCGTGCTGCTGCATTTCGAGCAGCCATCGCTGCCGGAATTCATGCCGCTCGCGAATGGCGTTGCTGAAGAAATCGATACGGACTTTTTATGGGAATGCTCGCCGCAGGCCGAGTTCTCGTTCGAGGATCTCGCCCACGAATACTTCGGCGCCAAACCGCGCCCGGTCGAAGCGGCCGGCGTTTTGATTCGTTTGCATACCTCACCGGTTCATTTCTACAAGAAAGGGCGCGGCCACTACAAGGCGGCGCCGCCGGAATCGCTGAAATCGGCGCTCGCGGCGATCGAGAAAAGAAGATTGCACGCAGCCGAGCAAGAGCGGCTTGTGAATCAATTAGCCAGCTTCACGCTTCCCGAAGAATTCAGGCCGCATCTGCAGCAACTCCTTTATGCGCCCGACAAGAACACGCTGATATACAAAGCGCTGGAAGCCGCGCGCGCCGCCACCCAGATGACGGTACCGCGCCTGCTCGAAAAGTGCGGCGCATTGCCATCGGCGCACGATTATCACTTCGATCGGTTTCTGTTCGAGTTTTTTCCGGACGGCGTCGAGTTTCCGGATTTGCCGGAAGTCCAGTTATCGGACGATTTGCCGCTCGCGGATGTCGGCGCATTCAGCATCGACGATACGACGACGACCGAAATCGACGATGCGTTTTCGGTCATTGCATCGCCAGGTGGCGGCTGGCGCGTCGGCATCCATATCGCAGCGCCGGCGCTTGGCTTCAGCGCCGACTCGGCGATCGACGCCGCCGCGCGGCAGCGCTTGTCTACCGTATATATGCCCGGCCGCAAGATCACGATGCTGCCCGAGCACGTGGTACGGCCGTTTTCGTTGACGGCCGGTGCGGTCCGGCCGGCGCTGTCGCTGTATCTCGATGTCGCCGCGGATTATTCGGTCGTAGCGTCGGAGAGCCGCCTCGAACGAGTCAGCATCGCCGCCAATTTGCGCCACGACACCCTGGAAGCTCTGTTCAACGAAACGTCGATCGCGAATAACGAGCGCGAATACCCGTTCGCCGACCCATTGCATGTGCTGTGGCAGCTTGCCAACAGGCTGGAGCAGGGGCGCGGCAAAAGCGCGGCGCCGCAAAATGCCGACTACAGCTTTTATGTCGAGAATGACCGCATCAGTATCGTCGAGCGACGCCGCGGGTCGCCGGTCGACAAGGTTGTCGCCGAGCTGATGATTTTCGCCAACGCCGAATGGGGAAGCCAGCTTGCCGAACACGGCATCGGCGCGATCTACCGCGCGCAAGGCAATGGCAAGGTGAAAATGACGACCGAGGCGCTGCCGCACCAGGGGCTCGGCGTCGCCCAGTACGTGTGGGTGAGTTCGCCGCTGCGTCGCTATATCGACCTGATCAATCAGCGCCAGTTAATTTCCTGGATCACGAAGACGCCCGCCAGCTACAGCAACGACAGCGATGAATTGCTGACCGCGATGCGAGATTTCGAACTGGCGTATGCCGCCTATGGCGATTTTCAAAAAACCATGGAGCGCTACTGGTGCCTGCGCTGGCTGATCCAGGAAAACGTCGAATTGAGCGGCGCAACAGTTGTCAGGGAAAACCTGATCAAGCTCCAGCACATACCGCTGTTCGTGCGCGCCCCATCGCTGCCCGATCTGCACCCCGGCACCGAGGTCGAAGTCGAAGTCTCGCAAATCGATCTATTCGAGCTGACTTTATCGTGCCGGTTCGTACGCAAAATCACCCGGAATTCGCCTCCCTGATTACTTAAAGTATTGCGCGAAGTTTATGCGCGGACTATGCTTCGGGTTTAGCAAAGTTGCGGCGCGAAATTCTTGAAAAAAGTCGCTGCCGACGCCCCTGAGTTTGATCAATAGGCATGAAAAAGGCACTTTCCGCGACCAAACCCAGGCCCGGTCCGCGCACTAATCGCGGCGTGAACACTCGTCCGCCTGGCAAGGTTCATCGCTTTCCCGATGGGGCGGCCGTCATCGCTACCATCATCGATACGTCCGGCCGATCGACGTTTGCCGACCGCATGCTGGTCATAGCACTTGCGCTATCGATCGCTTTGCACGGTGCGTTTCTGTTCGTCCACTTCAAGGCGCCGGACAAGAAGAGGGAAAACAATTTTACGCCCCCGCTCGAAGTCGTCCTCGTCAACAGTAAATCGGCGGTCGCACCGCCAAAAGCCGATACGTTAGCGCAGACCAATCTGGATGGGGGCGGCAATACCGACGCCAAACGGCGCGCCAAGAGCCCGCTGCCGGCGCAGCCGACG
>JBGTFJ010000103.1:0-2784 GCA_041747355.1 Burkholderiales bacterium | reverse complement strand
CGGAGGCCGGCATCATGGAGACGGACTGGGCTGAAAACCGCGCCAACATTCCCGAAACAGGCATCCGCAACTGGATCGGCATGGTCGTCGACAGTATGTATTCGACATCCGAGCGCGATAAATTTCGCACGCGCATGGAGCGCGGCACGGAGCCCGGAACGACGGAAATCTATATCAGCCATCGCGGCATGACCGAGGTCTATACGACGACCGCACAGGAGTCGACTGCGTGGCAGCCGCGTCCCGCAGATACCGAACTTGAAGCCGAAATGCTGCGTCGGCTGATGGTGCGCTTCGGTGTCGAAGACGAACGCGCAAAAACGCAGGTGGCAGCCATTCAGCAGGAAGACCGTGCGACCCTATCCAAGGCGCAGGATGGCACTTCCGGCCTGTCGGTGGCCGATGATTTCGATCGCGCATGGAGGCGTGTCGGCCTGGCACTGGACCGAGTCGGTTTCACCGTCGAAGACCGCGATCGCTCGAACGGGCTGTATTTCGTTCGATATGTCGATCCCCAGGAAGATAACCGCACCGCAAAGCCAACCGGCGTGTTGTCGAAGCTGATGTTCTGGCGCGACGACGGCGACAAGCCGAACAAGAATGACGCCGAGCAATACCGCATCAAGGTCGTCGATACCGATACGGACGCGGGCAGCCGCGTTCAGGTGTTGGCAAAAGACGGCAGCACGGATACCTCGAAAGCCGCGAACAAAATTCTGACTCTGCTTTACGAACAGTTGAAGTAGTGCCGGCCAGAAACAGCGGGAGAAGGGACGGTGGTGCGCTTGCCGCCTACACGGGGCGTAGGCCCACCTCCCGGTCTGGCTGCTACCGGTTTCGTTTTCTTATTTTGCTCATCACCTTGCATTGATGCGCTTCGCCTCGCTGGGTAGCGGCAGCCAGGGCAACGCGCTGGTCGTCGAAGTCGGGCGTACCCGTGTGCTGCTCGATTGCGGATTTCGCAGCAAGGAGACAGTTGCCAGGCTGGCGCAGCTTGGCCTGGCGCCACACGATCTCGCCGCCATCGTGATCAGCCATGAGCACGACGATCATATCGCCGGCGCTATCCCGTTTGCGCGCAAATACAATCTGCCGCTGTGGCTGACGTATGGCACGATGCGCGCAATGAACGGCTTTTTCGCGAGCATGCCCAACATGTCCGTGATTGAAGGCCATTGTCGTTTCAGCATCGGTGATATTTCGATCGAGCCTTACCCTGTTCCGCATGACGCGCGCGAACCTGCCCAGTTCGTGTTTTCAGATGGCGCACGAAAGCTCGGCGTCCTGACCGACAGCGGCTGCATAACACGCCACATCGAGGCTGTTTTACAAGGTTGTGACGGGCTGATTCTGGAATGCAATCACGACGGCGAAATGCTGCGCAAAGGCCCCTATCCGCCGCGGCTGAAAGCGCGCATATCGGGGCGTCTCGGCCATCTCGACAACGCCGATGCGGCGAACCTGTTGCAGACGCTCGATTGCGCGCGTCTGCAGCACGTCGTGGCAGCGCATATCAGTCAGCAGAATAACTTGCCGCAACTCGCTCGCGCGGCTCTAGGCGCCGTTTTGAATTGCGCCGATGAGTGGATTACGGCCGCAGATCAGGTTTCAGGCTTTTCCTGGCGGCAAATTACTTAAATTCCGTCCCAAAGCCCTTCCCATATCTCCGGGCCAGTTTGTGCGGCGGATTATCGCCGCACAACAGTTCAACAATAAGCCGGCGCTGGGCCGGCTTATTGTTTGTTACTGCTGACATTCCCGCGCCTACTTCGGCGCGTCTTCTTTTTTCATCTCGCCCGCCGGTGCGGAAGCATCGGCAGCGGGCTTGTCCATAGCCTTGTCGGCCGGAGGGGTCATCGGCGCAGGGCCCGCCGTATCAGAAGCCGGAGCAGCCGGCGCGGGCGTCGATGCGGGCGCCTTGACGGTGGCGGTTTCGTCTTTCTTGGAGCACGCGGTTAGGGAGACTGCGAGGATGGCGATGGCTATAAGAGAGCGATTCATTTTCAATTTCCTTATGGGGATGAAAGAACAAGACTAAAACGGACTCGCTGCAATGTCTACGCTGCAAAACAAACTACAAAAAGCAGCTATCAAGGTTCAGCAGCTAAAACGCGGCAGAACGCCCCGTCACCTTTGCTATAAGCTTCGATGCGGCTTCTATACAAAGATTTCATGATCTTAGCATGTTTTGTTATTTTGACCGCCTGCCAGGTTTTAAAGACCGAGCGTCGATGCCGTGGCGGCGGGTATCGATGCCTGCCAGATGTCCGTAAAGCGCTGGACCAGGATGCGCGCATCGGCGACATGATCGAAGGCAAGTTCGCCGCGCAAGCTATCGTAGTGGAAGCGGTGTGCAAAATGGTTCTCGTCGGCGACAGCGAAGGGGTCGTACAAATGCTTGGCCTCGCTGTTTGTTTCATGGATGAATACGCGGTCATTGAATTCGCGCAACAGCATCATCAGTCGAGGGCAGCGGCTCGTCACCGGATTGGCATCGTGCAGCACCAGATACAGCTGATTTGCCGGTTTTGCGCGCAAAAACGCCCGCAATAGTTCATAGCGCTTAACGCTGTTATAGCTCACGCTCGGGCTTCGATCGAAAATGCGCAAAGCGTGCCGGGCGGCCGAAATTACAGCGTCGATGGCACTTTCGTACGCCGACAGAGTGTCGATTCGCTGTCGACCGCCGAATGCGGGGCTATCCGTCGTTGAATCCATTCGTCATACCCTCCCGGCATGAATATAGCCTGCCCGGTACCAATGGTAAAGGAGCGCCTGGCAATC
>JBGTFJ010000102.1:0-3379 GCA_041747355.1 Burkholderiales bacterium | reverse complement strand
TCCGTGCGCCGCCTGGTACTGTTCCTGCAGCCTGGCGAGACCTCGCGCCGTTACATAATTGGGATGAGGACTTTGCGGCCGCTCGAATCCCTCCTCCGCGCTCAGGTTGACGTCGTCTTCCTTTACAAAAGCTCTGCTCACGACGTGTGGCTCCGGGAACAATATCGGGAAAGGAGGAGGAGAAACAGGCCGGCGCATCTGGCAGAACCGAAAGAGACCCGAAACCAGGACAGAGCGCGCCGACAAAGGCTATATCATTATAGTGAAAATCGATGAAATGAAAACGGCGTAGGCGCCCATATCGAAATCCAGTGAGCGGACTACGCGCACAACCAAAAGATCGCCAGTGGGGGTAATCCGATCACCGACTGGGCTAGTCCGCCCTGAGTCGGGTGATTTCCCATCCGGTGCCGGAGACCGCCGACAGACCGGTGCAAACCCGGCAGGAAGCTGGGAGCAACTGGAAGACAATGAAGCGGCATCTGGACGCATCAGTGCGAAGATTGCCAGATCACTTGGGGGCAGTGTTGCTGGCATTGCTGATGTTAGATAAAGCTCGTGACTTCCGCCTTAACCGCTGCCAGCCCTGCGACGGGCAGCCTACTGCTGAGAATGACCGATCGAAGCCCGATCTAAGTGAAGCAGCAAAAAACCCGAAAACAGATCCGCACCTCAGCGGCGACGTCCGCCGCGCCCGTTGGTCTTGGGCCTTGCTTCATTGACTTTCAGCGCCTGACCTTTGAACTCCTTGCCATTCAAGCCCGAGATCGCCGCCAGCGAATGCGCCTTGCCGGGCATTTCGACGAAACCGAATCCCTTTGAGACACCGCTGAACAAGTCCTTTACGATCTGGACCGATTTGACCTGACCCGAGGCTTCAAACAATTGCTTGAGATCCGCTTCATCGACCTCGGGTGCGAGATTGCCGACAAATATGTTCATGTATTCTCCTGACAGTGACTTGGTGCGAGCGCTCGTCGTTGCACATACGATTCGTTGCGCGTTCGTTTCCGCGCATTGGCGGTTTCAACATTTGCGCCGCTGATTTTGGTCCGTCACTTTAACATAAACGCGATGTTCTCGCGGCAGCGCAGCCGCCGGGTCTCGCTCCGCAGCAAAGCTCAGGGAAGCACGAAACCGGTTAACGATTTCGGCAAATCGGTCGGCGTCGTCCGCGGACGGGCAAATCATGCGCCGCGTCAATCATGACTACCCATGCTGCGCGTTCAGATTGCGGTCGGCGCTCATCGTCGCCTTCACCCGCTCCAATGAGTCGCGCAAACTGTCTTCGGGCAAATCGTTCAATGATTCGGCGAGTAATTCTGCCGCTTCATAGGTGCTCTCAGGCAGCGTCTTGCTGTCCAGTTCCGCCACGAAAGCGGCCGCCGCACCGACCACGCGCAGTAAATTCTGGCGCTCGGCTATCAACATTTCGATCTGGCTGCGCAGCAATGAAACCTGATCTTCGTCGGGATATGACATATCGTTTGACTGACTTTCAAGAGTTAACTAGTGCCACAACGTAGCTGGCCGTGGCATCTTACCGGTGGACGAGAAATAACCGAAGCATATTTGCGAGGCAGGCGGCAACCATCGGCCGCCAATTGCGCCACTGAGCGCCAAAGACACCTCTGATTCGGCTGTTACAGGCCGTTAGACCAGGGCGCTCAAGTCTTTCACCGGCTCCAGGCGATGCGGCTCCAGCTGGACGCTTTGGAGCTTCGCGCCGAGCACTTGTACCGTTCCGTGCAGACGATTGTTCCCGGTGTCGCTGAATTCGAAGCGATAAGTTCGCGCAAATCTCAGGTTGCTGCCGCCCCGCCGCTCAGGCCAGAGGCGCGACAGCGCGACGGTGTCGTCGAGAAACTGTACCGAATCGGCTTCGCACGCGCGTCGCGCCGCATCGATCGCGACCTCTCGTGCGCGCATTGCGGAGAGCCAGAAGCCGCCCGCCGCGAGAAAACCGGCGATGGCGAATACTTCAGTCACGGCGCGCGCAGTGCGTCGTACAGTGAAACCAGGATCGCCGCGGTCGCGCCCCAGATGTGGCGGCCCTTGAATGGCATCGCCCAGTAATCGCGACGGGCACCGTTTATGGAATGGCTGAGCCGCTGATGATTTAGCGGGTCGAGAAAGAACGCAAGCGGCACTTCGAATACCTCGGTGACTTCGTCCGCTTGCAGCCGCAACGCAATCGGCGGCTCGATCCAGCCAACGACAGGCGTGATGACGAATCCCGTCACCACCTCGTAATCGGGGAGCGCGCCCAGCACGGCGACCCGATCGCCCGCCAGACCGACTTCCTCATGCGCCTCACGCAATGCGGTGGCGACCCGATCTTCATCGCCCGCTTCGACACAGCCGCCGGGAAAGCTGATCTGCCCGGCATGCGCGATCAGGTCGGGGGCGCGCTGCGTCAGCAATATCGTCGTCCCGTCCGGACGATTGATCAGCGGCACCAGCACTGCCGCCGGAATCGATCGCGACGATGGCGTGGCAGCAGCACTGTTTTTGCGGCTGAGCGCGGTCAACTTGCGCCGAATTGCTTCCTGCTCGCTTTCGTTTTCGATGGGGTAAGTGGAGTCCGGCGCCTCGAAGACGGGACGCTCTTGTGCGCGAGTTTCCACCATCCCGGCTAACGCATCCGCCTCCATTTCGCCCGCGCTCACTGGTTTTCCCACCATCATTCTTCGTCCTCGGCCGAGCATGGTCCGGCTTCGATCATCATGATCTTGTCGCCCAGACTTATCTTGGCGCCAGCCAGCACACGGGCAGTGATGCCGCCATGACCGCGCATCGCGTTATAACCGCCGCGGCCCAACGCTTCTTCCATGCGCGAGCAAGGCTGACACAAGCCGGTCCCTTCGAACATCACGTCGCCGATTGCAAAGCGCGCGTCTTTGAGTGCCAGCAGATTGATTCCGGATACGACAAGATTACGCCGCAACAGCTCAGGCGCCATGTCCTGTCGGCCGCACAGCGCGGCGATCACGGCGAGATGCTCGAACTGGATCAGCGTCACCTGGCGTTTGCCGCCGCTTTTGAACGCGCTGCGATCGCCGATTACGCCGCGATCGCTTTCCAACTCGGCCTGTTTGACAATCTGCATCGGCGCGCGATAGGCCGGCCGCACGCCGATCCAACGCAGCACGCCTGGTTGGGCGACGATCGCCATCAGCGATCCGAGCGCCGACTCGCGCGGCGGCCAGTGTGGCGCATTTGCTACCATGGAATCGGCTGGCGGCTGCGAAACAGTCCGCCGCGCGGACCATCGTCAGGCAAGGTCGCGAGCCAGACCGCGGTATCGGCGCCTTCCGCGACCGAAAGCGTCGCGCCCGGCCCGCCCATATCAGTCTTGACCCAGCCCGGACACATCGCG
>JBGTFJ010000101.1:0-3355 GCA_041747355.1 Burkholderiales bacterium | reverse complement strand
TGCGACCGGAGCCGACCCGCTGGCCGGCGATGGCGCCGGCATTCTGATTCAGATTCCCGATGCCCTCCTGCGCGCCGAATGCGCCGCGCACGGATTCGCACTGCCCGCCGCGGGCGGCTATGGCGTTGGCATGGTTTTTTTGCCGCAGGATGCGCAGTGCCGCGCGACTTGCGAGCAAGTCATCGCCGAATGCTCGGCCGCAGAGGGTTTGAGCATGCTCGGCTGGCGCGACGTGCCGACTCGTAACGGCGGTCTCGGCGTAGACGTGCGTGCCGCCGAACCTGTCGTCCGCCAAGTATTCTTCGCGCGCGGCGTTCTCGATGCCGACGGTTTCGAGCGCAAGCTGTTCGTCGCGCGAAAAACCATCGCGAATGCCGTGCGGGCGCTAAAACTCGAAGGCAACAAGGGTTTCTATATCCCTTCGATGTCTTCGCGCAGCCTTGTATACAAAGGCATGCTGCTGGCGCACCAGGTCAGCGAATACTATCCGGACCTCGACGACGAGCGCGTGGTATCGGCGCTGGCGCTTGTGCACCAACGTTTTTCGACCAACACCTTCCCGAGCTGGGATCTTGCGCATCCGTTCCGCATGATCGCCCACAACGGTGAGATCAACACGCTGCGCGGTAATGTCAACTGGATGGCGGCGCGTCGCCATGCCCTCTCATCGCCAGTGCTGGGCAGCGATCTTGAAAAACTGTGGCCGCTGATCGCCGATGGCCAGTCGGACTCGGCGTGCTTCGACAATGCGCTCGAACTGCTGGTCAATGGCGGTTATTCGCTGGCTCACGCGATGATGCTGCTGATCCCGGAAGCGTGGGCCGGCAATCCGTTGATGGACGAAGAGCGCCGCGCCTTCTACGAATATCACGCGGCATTGATGGAGCCGTGGGACGGTCCGGCCGCGGTCGCGTTTACCGATGGCCGGCAAATCGGCGCAACGCTCGATCGCAACGGTCTGCGCCCGGCGCGCTATCTGATTACCGACGACGACATCGTCGTCATGGCGTCTGAAATGGGTGTGCTGGCGATTCCAGAGCACAAGATCGTCACCAAATGGCGGCTGCAACCCGGCAAGATGTTTTTGATCGATCTCGAAGCCGGCCGCATCATCGATGATGCCGAGTTGAAAGCCGGTCTTGCCCGTGCCAAGCCCTATCGGCAGTGGATCGACGAGTCGCGCATCGTGCTCGAAGAACTGCCGGCAGCGGCTGCCGCCAAGTTCGAGCAGCGCGCCTCCCTGCTCGATCGACAGCAGGCTTTCGGCTATACCCAGGAAGATCTGAAATTCCTGCTGCAGCCGATGGCAGCCACCGGGCAGGAAGCGACCGGTTCGATGGGTAACGATTCGCCGCTCGCCGTCATGTCGGACCGGCCCAAGCCGCTGTACCACTATTTCAAGCAGATGTTCGCGCAGGTCACCAATCCGCCGATCGATCCGATACGCGAAGAACTGGTGATGTCGCTGGTATCGTTCATCGGCCCGCGCCCGAATCTGTTAGGCATCGATGAGACCAATCCGCCGCTGCGTCTCGAAGCCGCCCAACCGATACTCAACGGCGAAGACATGGATAAAATCCGGCGCATCGCCAACTATACCCATGGCGCCTTCCGTGCGATCGAGCTCGACATCTGCTACCCGGCCGGGCAGGGCGCGGCCGGCATGGAAGCGGCGCTGGATACATTGTGCCGCGAAGCCGAGCAGGCGGTCGCCGAGCATTACAACATCATCGTATTGAACGATCGCACGATGAGCGCTCGGCGTGTTGCGATCCCTGCGCTGCTTGCAACCGCCGCGGTTCATCATCATTTGATCCGCGCCGGCCTGCGCACCAGTGCCGGGCTGGTTATCGAAACCGGTTCGGCGCGCGAAGTCCACCATTTCGCGCTGCTGGCAGGTTACGGTGCCGAGGCGATTCACCCGTATCTGGCATTCGAAACGCTCGGTGAGATGAAGGACCTGCTGCCGGTCGAATTGACACACAAGGAAGCGTGCAAGCGTTTCATCAAGGCGACCACCAAGGGTCTGCTGAAAGTCATGTCCAAGATGGGCATATCGACCTATCAATCTTATTGCGGCGCGCAGATTTTTGAAGCGGTTGGCCTGAATACGCCGTTCGTCGAGCGCTATTTCACTGGCACGCCGAGCAACGTCGAAGGCATCGGCATTGCCGAGGTCGCCGAGGAAGCGATGCGTTGCCATCGCCTGGCCTTTGGCGATAGTCCGCTCTATCGCAACGGTCTCGACGCCGGCGGCGAATATGCGTTTCGCGTTCGCGGTGAAGGCCATATGTGGACGCCGGAATCGATTTCCAAACTGCAATTGGCGACGCGCTCGAACAATTATTCGACCTACAAGGAATACGCCGCGCTGACGAACGAACAGTCGGCGCAACTGATGACCTTGCGTGGCCTGTTCGACCTGAAGCCGGCGGCGGAGCCTATTCCACTGGATGAAGTCGAGCCGGCCAGGGAAATCGTCAAGCGTTTCGCCACCGGCGCCATGTCGTACGGTTCTATCTCGCGCGAGGCGCACACCACGCTGGCGATCGCGATGAATCGCATCGGTGGCAAATCGAACACCGGCGAAGGCGGCGAGGAGCGCGATCGCTTCACGCCGATGGCGAACGGCGATTCGATGCGCTCAGCGATCAAGCAGGTGGCGGCCGGCCGCTTCGGCGTAACCACCGAATACCTGGTCAATTCCGATATGTTGCAGATCAAGATGGCGCAAGGCGCCAAGCCCGGCGAGGGCGGTCAATTGCCGGGGCATAAGGTCAGCGGCGAGATCGCCAAGGTGCGTCATTCGGTGCCGGGTGTCGGCCTGATTTCGCCGCCGCCACATCACGATATCTACTCGATCGAGGATTTGAAGCAGTTGATCCACGATCTGAAGAACGTCAATCCGCAGGCCAGCATCAGTGTCAAGCTGGTGTCGGAAGTCGGCGTCGGCACGATCGCGGCCGGTGTCGCCAAAGCGCATGCCGATCACGTGACGATTTCGGGCCACGACGGCGGCACCGGCGCGTCGCCGTTGTCGTCGATCAAGCACGCCGGCACGCCCTGGGAACTGGGGCTCGCCGAAACCCAGCAAACGCTGGTGCTGAACCGGCTTCGCGGGCGAATCGCCGTGCAGGCCGACGGTCAGATGAAAACCGGCCGCGACGTCGTCATTGGCGCCTTGCTCGGCGCCGATGAATTCGGCTTCGCGACCGCCCCGCTGATTGTTGAAGGCTGCATCATGATGCGCAAATGCCATTTGAATACGTGCCCGGTCGGCGTCGCTACGCAGGATCCCGAATTGCGCAAGAGATTTACCGGTCAACCCGAACACGTCGTCAATTATTTCTTCTTT
>JBGTFJ010000100.1:0-1988 GCA_041747355.1 Burkholderiales bacterium | reverse complement strand
GCGACGTAGGCCGACTTGAAAGGCGAGGCCACGAGCGCGTGCGCCGAGGCGATATTGATGATGCGGCCCCAGCTTCGCGCCTTCATTGCCGGGACGGCGAACCGGACGGTGTGGAACGCGGCCGACAGGTTAATCGCCAGGATGGCGTTCCATTTGTCCACCGGAAACTCCTCGACCGGCGCGACGTGCTGGATGCCGGCGTTGTTCACCAGAATGTCGATGGCGCCGAACTCGGCGAGCGCCTTCTTCATCATCGCCTCGATCGCCTCAGCGCTGCTCATGTCGGCGCCGTCGTAGCGCACCGCGACGCCGTGCTCGGCCGCGATTTGCGAGCGCAGTTTCTCGATCTGCGCGGCATCGCCGAACCCGTTCAGTATGACGCACGCGCCTCGGGCCGCCAGCGCTTGCGCAATGCCCAGCCCGATACCGCTGGTCGATCCTGTAACGAGTGCCGCCTTGCCTTTCAGCATGCTGATTTTCCTAATCCAAGAAATGCTTCTTGAAGCTGACCATTTGCACCCGATCGGCCTTACCGCTCATACAGGCCATGATGCGGCGTAGGGCGAATGGATGCCGGCAGGTCAGTTTCGTTGAGAAATTGCTGAGCTCGCGATCCCTGCCCCGGACGTTCTTGCCTCGACTGCCGCCGCTCGCGCCGGGCCGTGCCGCAGACGCAACCACCACTTCATCAGGATCCATAGCAACACCGCTGTCGCTGCAAACGAGGCAAAGAGAACCTTGGCGTCGTCCATCTGAACGAGAAGGGCTGGAATCTCCCGCGAAAACGCGATGCCGATACCCACGCCCAGCATTGCCCATAACGCGGCGCCGATTCCGTCGAACAACAAAAACGACAGATAAGGTACGCCGGACATGCCTGCCATCGGCGCGGCGAAAGTTCGGAAACCCGGAACAAACCGGGCATATATGAGGGAGGGTGCGCCAAACCGAGTCAGATTGTGCTCGGTCCTTTCTATGCACCCCCCCGAGCCGAAGCTGAGGCTGCAATACAACCTGATGAAGCGTTTCGAACCGGAACGCCCGGCGAAATACCACACGCTGTCGCTCAAGATCGCGCCTGCGGCCGCGACAGCGACCGCAGGGGCAAAAGCGAAAGACCCTCTTTCGACCATGCACCCGGTCAGCAGCAAGACCAGTTCCCCGGGAAATGGAAACCCGACGTTATCGAGCACGACCCCGACGAAAATCGAGGCGTATCCGAAACGGAGAAACAAAGCGAGGATTTCATCAGTCATGTCGTTTGCCGCACGATCAACCCTTCGTGTCGCCCTGAAGCGCTGCTAACGCACACCCGACGAGCGTCCCGCCTGCTACCGAAAGCAGGATGATCAGGCTCAAGGCTGTTTCACTCATAAGGCCTCCTTGTTCGCCGGTGCGCCGTTAGCGCGGCATTCAACCGGAAGTAAAAACTGCTCGGCATCTTGCGAGCAGGAATTTGCCCCTGGGTTCGGCCTCGACTGTGCCGCATACATCTATGAACTCCCCGCGGAAGCGCGTGGTCATGGCGTAAGCACCTGGTTGGCAAGACCGTGCAGTGGGTCCCAAACCTTACGCGAGCAGGGATGTTTTCGTGCGTGCCGGACAGGAGATCGCGGGAGGCGAGGCGTTGACACATTCGGCGCGCCGGCGTGCCTGACTTAACCAGCTACTCGGCGGATGGAAAGTCGCAAATGACGCCCCGGCATCGTTCATTGCACGATCGAACCCGCGCATGTACTCGGAGGCGTTGAGCCGCGGAAGGGTTTCGCTTGGCCGGGGTTTGACGGCTTCGACGCGCAATCTGAAGCTCATTGTAAGAAAAGCTCGCTGTCCGGCGACAGAGCCAGGCAGCCCAGAGGTTTCCTTCGAGTTGCATGACTTTAGCGGCCTTCAACCAGGGGGGGATTACCAATGCTCCAGAGAACAATTTGCATGAACCGCAACACGACAAACAGGCAACTCAGGCGGAACGTCGCTTTTGTTGTGGC